>NZ_FNAJ01000013.1 GCF_900101905.1 Myxococcus virescens
GGAGAGTTGAAGTCGAAGCCCGCCTGCAGCGCGTTGCTCAAGCTGCCCATCGTGGTGTGCAACACCGTGTCCGGACGAACCTTGTCCGTCCGCCAATCGTACCTGGCGGGCGTCTTGTCCACATTGTTCGCCTGGTCCTTCGCCCGAACCAGCAGCGTGAACGAAGCCTCCAGTTCCGTCGTCGCGATGCTGCTTCCACTCGTGCACGTGGCGAAGAGCGCCCCATTCAAGCTGCACTCGAAGATGACATTCGACTCGTTCGAGCCGAAGGTGAAGGTCACCGATGCAAGGTTGTTCACAGGGTCGGGCAGCGTCCCCGTGAATGCCGTGTCCGGGTCGCTCAGGTCCACCGTCCACGAATAACTGGCAGGAGTGTCATCCACGTTCCCCGCCGCATCCACCGCCCGAACCCACAGTGTGTTCTCAGTGTCGTCTGACCGAGTAGGCGCGACATAGGGATTCGTGCAAGCGGCCCATCGGTTGTCGGTCTCCAGGGGAGCCGTCGTTGCTCCAGGAGGGACCAGGATGCACTCGAAGGTGGCGTTCGCCTCCGTGGTGAATCGGAACACCGGGTTGACGACGTTGGAAGTCCCCCCCGGGGTGCCGTTAGCGGCGAATTCGGTTTCGGGGCGCGTCCAATCCACGAGCCAGGAATATCGAGCGGGTGTTGGATCCCGGTTCCCCGCCGCGTCATGGGCACGGACCCACATCGTGTATGTCAATCCATCCGTGAGCGTCGTCGTCGTGGTGTAAGAGCTGTCGCAAGGCTCCCAACCCGAGGAGGGAGCCGTCGTGCCAATCCCTGACACCACCTGGCACTGGTAGGTGATACCCGTCGGTTCATTCGATGCGAAGGTGAAGCTCACCGCGGACAGCCTGGAGGGAGAAGCCGGAACTCCGTTCTCGGCGAAGTACGTATCGGGGGCTTCTGTGTCGACTGTGAAGGCACGCGAGGCGCTCGGCGCGCCTTGCAGCCCCTGGGCTTCCGTCACGGCCACGAGGTGCGTAATCTCTCCCGTTTGCAATGGCCGGGAGAGCGTCAGGGAGAAACTCCCGTTGCTCCCAACAACGCCACGTCCGTACTCCACCCCGGACACAGCGCCCCCCTCGAGCGCGTAGATGACCACTTCCGAGTTCGCCGTGCTGGTGCCACTGAGCGTTGGGAGGGGGTTATTCGTCACAATGGAACCAGCGGGGACCGTGATGGTCGGTTGAACGGGGGCAGCGAACTCCGTACCCATGAGGGTCGCGGCGCCCGCATAGGGAAACGAGCTGTTGCCCGGCACCGCGTCATGATGGTTTCCCGCCACAGCGAGGCCAGCAACACCACTCGCGATGTTGACCGCACATGTCGCCGTGTTTCGGGACTGGAAGAGCACCCGGCCTCCGCCTCCGCCTCCGCCCGGTCCTCGCAACCCCTCTCCACCATGCGTCGTGGCCCCGCCAGCGCCGCCTCGGACGTCCAGGAAGTTGCTGGCACCACACGGCGTTGCATGCAGGAAGCGGGCGTGAATGGTGCCACCGGCACCACCACCTCCCGCTCCGTCCTCATTGCTCGCCACGCCCGCCTCACCGGAGGCGTCCAACACACCCCCTGACAAGGATTGCGCCCGGACGAAGATGATTCCGCCGCCGTGACCACCCCGAGGCGTCGGCGACGCGCTCCGACCATGGCCCGCGCCTCCGCCGCCCCCCATGAGGAGCTGCATCAAGGGTGAAGCGCTGAGCGCAGCGCCCCCCTGCCCCGCGGCTGCTCCCCGTCCCTCATCGGACGCACTGTCCGAACTCCCCCCGCGCCCTCCCGCGCCTGCATTGCCACCGCCGCCGCCACCCGCGCGAAGACAGACGCCGCCACCGCCGCCGTTGGCGACATTGTCCACACCCCGGGGTGAATTCGTGGCGGCGTTCAGGCCTTCGCCGCTGAACGCTCGCGTCGAATCGGGCCGCCCGCTCGCGGGACATCCCTTGAGGGGTCCATCGCCATTGACTGAGGTATCCGCCACGTACGTGCCACCGTGAAAGCCCGCGCCCTTCGCACTGAGCTTGCTCCCGGAACCCAGCGTGACAGCGCCCGTCGCCAGGAAGGCAAGCACACCGCCGGTGTACGTTTCGGGGTCCCAGTTCCCGGCGTGAACGACCGCGTTGTTGGCGAGCGTCAGCGTCGTGTACTCCGGCACCCGGACCACCTGGGTCACGTCCGCAGCGTAGGAATACTTCAGCGGCCGGTCCAACGTCAGCGTGAGCTCATTCTCCACGCTGCGGTTGACGTTGGTGATTCGTGCCAGTTCCCACCGCCCCACCGAGCTTCCCTCGAGGCTGATGGGCGCGGCGCTCCCAACGGCCGCTGCGGGAACCAAGCCAGTCGTCTGGATGATCATCACCAGGTCGCCGTCGGTGCCACCCCCAGGCCCATTGAAGTCGGGGACGTTGGCCCCCGACTGGGAGGTGATGGTCGCAAGTGACGTCTTGACGGTCGTGTCCCCTGGCGCCAGCGGCTCCAGGGCCTGGGCGTAGTTGTTGATGACCGTGCCACCCGGCCCGCCGCCGATATTCCGAGCGCCATCCTGGCCATTCCCCACCAGATAGGTATCCGGACCCGGCAGGGCCGGCAGGGCCCAGAGCCCTACGGCCACCATCAGCACCTTCGTCAGAGCATTCGTTCTCATCGAGATGGTTCTCCGCGGAGGCGCACGTCAGCGCTGACCGCGCTCGGACGTGTCTTGCTGTGGGTCCGCCAGCAGGAACTCCACGCGGCGGTTGTTCTCACGGCCGTTCGACGTCGCGTTGCTGTCGATGGGGCGCTCCTGGCCGTAGCCCAGGGCCTTCAGCCGCTCGGGCGCGATGTCCCGGCCGATGAGGTACTGGCGCACGGCCTCCGCACGCCCCTGCGACAGACGGCGGTTGTCGTCTGGGAAGCCCCGGTCGTCCGTGTGCGCGCCCACCACGACGAGCGGAATCTCCGGGTGCTCCCGGATGACGCGCGCCACCCAATCCAGCAATTCATAGGAGCGCTTCTGGATGCGTGCCTGCGTCGGCTCGAAGAAGACCTTGCCCATCACCACCAGGCGGTCCGGGCGAATCTCCACCAGCGGCAGGATGTGCAGCGGGCACCCCAGGTTCTTGGCGTCCCCCGGCTCATTCACACAGCTGTCCGCGCGGTTGGGCACGCCATCCTTGTCCGAGTCTGACTCCGGGCAGCCATTGCGCTCGATGGGACCGGCCTCGTTCGGGCACTCGTCCTTGTCGTTGTCGATGCCGTCACCGTCCGTGTCCCGCACCGGGCAGCCCCGGTTGTCCGCGGGCCCCGGGTCCGACGGGCAACTGTCGATTTCGTCGGGGACCTCGTCACCGTCCTGGTCCGGAATCGGGCAGCCCTGGCGCGCAGCGGGACCGTGCTCCAACGGGCAGCCGTCCAACATGTCTTCGATTCCGTCGCCATCCGTGTCCTGCGCCGAGCAGCCCTGGCGCGCCACGTCCCCTGGAACGAGCGGGCACTTGTCGTCGGCGTTGCGCACGCCATCGCCGTCCTCGTCCATGTCCGGGCACTCGTGAATCTTCGCATCGGGCGGAAGCCCCATCTCACAGCGGACGGAAGACTCGCCCGGGCCACGCGGCGGCGTCACGTTGCCAAAGGCCCCGCCCACCATCAGCCGGAACAGCGGTGTCCCCGGCGCGGCGCCCACACCGACACCCACCAGCGCGAACATCTCCAGCGACGAGCCCACCAGGTAGCGCGCACCGGGCAGCACTTCCAGGGAGGTCGGCTGATCCGTCAGCGGCACCATGCCCCGCACGTTGAGCTCCCAGCGCAGCCGCTTTCCCGTCGTGGCCAACGCCACGCCCAGGCGCAGTTCCTGGCCCACCTCATCCTCCGTCTCGCCCGTGCGGTCCGTCAGCAGCACGCGAGGGCGCTGCAGATAGCCAACCTCCAGGCCCGCGCGGATGAAGCCGAAGTGCCGTCCCACCATCACCCGCGGCGACAAGCGGAGCCCGCCATCATCGCGGGCAAAGGCCCCCTCGCTGCCCAGCGGCAGCCCCGCCGCCAGATCCAAGGCCAGGTCCACCCCACCCGCTTCCGTCTGCCTCAGCAAGCCGAAGCGCGCGCTCACCACCGGCGTGGACAGCGCCTGACTGGCGGGCACGGCAATCCCATAACGCGCCATGCCAACGTCATCACCGCCCTGGAAAGCCACCATGGGAACCTGCAAGCCCACCTGAAGCCAGTCCAACGGGGCATACGCGGCGGCCAGATGCGCCGTGGTGCGTCCAGAGACGATGGCCACCTCGGGCTGCTCGCGAATGAGGTTGTCCATGTAGACGAGCGGCTGATGCGCGTAGTGCATCATCACCGTCGCGCGGAACGCCCCCACGGGAAGCAGTTCGCCCATGCCGACGAGGAGCGAACCCTCCGCGCCGGGATTCAGCTCCAGGCGCTCCAGGTCGAAGCCTCGCAACACGGGTGCTTCCTGCGCCCCGGCGGACAGCGACGTCAGCGCGAGTGCCAGCGCGAGCCCGCGGTGCAGGAGCTCTTTTCTTCTCATGGTTCTCCCCGAAGCCGTCTGGGTACCCCGGGAAGACCCGCAGTTTCAAGCCAGCCCCCCTTTTCCACTCTACACCGAAGTCCGACCTGGAATGGGGGTGGCCCCAGCGCCACCGCACGTCCGCAATGAAAATTTCGTGTCAGGCCCCCCTGGTACGCCAATTCGTGGCATGCTGCCGCACCACAATCGGGCCAAATCCCATGGACGAGGCCCTGCGCTGGGGGACTGTGGATGATCGCGAACGCCGCCTTGAAAGCCAACCAGGCTGAGTTCGAGTTCCAGGCAGGTTCCTTCACCGCCGGAGAGCTGGCCGTCCTTGGATTTGAAGCCGAGGAGACGCTGTCCCAGCCTTACGCGGTGGAGGTGGCGCTCGCCGCCCGGCCGGACGTGGACGTGGATGAGAAGGCGCTGCTGGGTCAGGATGCCCGACTCACCATCATGCTCGGAGACGGCACCGCGCGCTTCTTCCACGGCATCGTGTCACGGATGTCACGGTGGGATGAAGGCAACGGCCCGGAGCGCCGCCGCTACCGCGCCACCGTGGTGCCGCGGCTGTGGACACTCCGCCACCGCCGCAAGAGCCGCATCTACCAGGAGATGACCGTCCCGGACATCGTCCACAAGGTGCTGGACGAGGCCAAGGTGGAGCACCGGCTGGCGCTCACCGGCACGTACCCCAAGCGCGACTACTGCGTGCAATACCGCGAGTCCGACCTCGACTTCGTGTCCCGCCTCCTGGAGGAAGAAGGCATCTTCTACTTCTTCGAGCACGGCGAGGACGCCCACATGATGGTGATTGGCGACGGCGCCTCCGCCAATCCCGAGATGCAGGGCGAATCCAAGCTCGTCTTCCGCGAGCGCAGCCAGATGGTCGCCTCGCAGGAGTACGTCCACGAGCTGGTCTCCCGCATGGAGGTGCAGCCCGGCGCGGTGGCCCTGCGCGACTACAACTTCCTGCGTCCCGCCCAGGACCTGGGTGCCAGCTCCGAGGCGGAGGACGGCGAGGCCGCGCTCGAAATCTACGACTACCCCGGCCGCTATGAGGAGCCCGCGCCCGGCCGCAGCCTGGCGAAGGTGCGCCTGGAGGAGCTGCGCGCTCGGGCGGAGACGGTGACGGGCGCCAGCTACAGCCGCCGCATCTGCGTGGGCCACTCCTTCGAGCTGGCGGAGCACCCGGACGAGGCCGCCAACCGCAAGTACCTGCCCGTCTCCGTGCGGCACCTGGGCCACCAGTCGGAGGCGCTGAGCATCGAGCAGGGCTCGCTGCGCAGCCGGGAGGACTACCGCAACGAATTCCTCTGCCAGCCCGCGGAGGTGCCCTTCCGCCCACCGCGCGTGACGCCCCGGCCGGTGATTCCGGGCGCGCAGACGGCCATCGTGGTGGGCCCCAGCGGTGAGGAGATCCACACCGACGAGCACGGCCGCATCAAGGTCCAGTTCCACTGGGACCGCGAGGGCAAGAACAACGACAAGAGCTCCTGTTGGATCCGCGTCAGCCAGGCCTGGGCGGGCCCGGGCTGGGGCGCCCTGTACCTGCCGCGCATCGGCCATGAGGTCGTCGTCGAGTTCCTCGAGGGCGACCCGGACCGGCCCATCGTCACCGGCAGCGTCTACAACGGGGCGAATCCGACGCCCATCGACCTGCCCGGCAACAAGACGCAGAGCACGCTGCGCTCCAGCTCCAGCCCCGGCGGCGCGGGCTCCAACGAGCTGCGCTTCGAGGACGCGGCCGGCAGCGAGCTCATCTATCTGCACGCGCAGAAGGACTTCAACATCGTCGTGGAGAACGACAAGACGCAGGAGGTCCGCGGCAACGAGACGTTGCTGGTGCGCAAGGACCGCTCCCGCGTCATCGAGGGCAACCAGGCCCTGCTGGTGAAGAAGAACGACGACAGCACCGTCACCGGCAACCAGACGCTGGCCGTCACGCAGAACCGCTCCACCACCGTGGGCGGCAACCACACCGAAGCGGTGGCCGGGGACCAGTCCATCAGCGTCAGCGGCAACCAGGCCCTCACGGTGGCCATGGCCTCCGCGGAGACGGTGGCCCTGGGAAAGATGCTCAACGTGGGCGGCGCGCTCGCCGTCACCGTGGGCGCCGCCTTCAACGAGCTGGTGGGCGGCCTCAAGTCCGAACAGGTGGGCGGCGCCAAGGTGGAGGTCGTCGGCGCCAAGAAGTCCGAGACGGTCAAGGGCGCCCGCACGCTCCAGGTGGGCGGGGACCTCTCCGAAGAGGTGGGTAAGTCCCGCACGCTCAAGGTGGACAAGGACATGATGGTCAGCGTGGCCGGCAAGGTGAACCACGCCGCCAAGGACGCCTACACACTGTCCGCCAAGGAAATCTCACTGGTTGCCCAGGAGCAGTTCACCCTCAAGGTCGGCTCCGCCACGCTCCAGGTGAAGAAGAACGGGGACGTGGTCATCAAGGGCGCCAAGATCGAGGTCACCGCGACAGGCGACGTCGTCATCAAGGGCTCCAAGATTTCCGAGAACTAGGAGCAGACAGGGAACCGCCATCTGGGGGTGGCTTGAATCCTGTCCGTCCTGTCTGGCAGTTTACGCTTCGCACGGAAGTTGTAAGGACCCGTGCGTTCTTTCAAGGAATACGAATCTTGGCGCTAGGACACACAGGCGCCGGTCCGGTGTGGAGTGCCGGCCGGAACCTCCGGTGGGGTGTGGTCATCGCGCTCGCGGCCGCCTTGAGCGGGAGCGCGGGCTGCGTGAAGCGTGTGCCCCAGGCGTGTGAGACGCCGCCGCCGTTCCAGGTGGTGGTGGATGCGTCGGAGCAGCTCAATCCCGACGCGCGCGGGCGCTCACTGCCCACCGTGGTGCAGATCGTCCAGCTCAAGGACAGCGTCCGGCTGGAGCGCGCGGGCTTCAAGGACCTGTGGGGCAAGCCGGAGGAGTTCCTCAAGGAGGACCTGCTCCAGGTGGCCGAGCTGGTGATTCCGCCCGGCCGCCAGGTGAAGCGCTGGGTGCAGCGTGATCCAAAGGCCCGCTTCGTCCTGGCCATGGGGCACTTCCGGCAGCCGCTGGGCTATTCGTGGCGGACGGTGGCGGCGCTCCCCGTGGTGGAGGAAGCGCGCTGCGTAGAGCGCCCCGCGGGTGACCAGGGCGACCCGAAGCCGGGGGACGAGGTCTTCCGCTACCGGCTGCAAGGCTATCAGATTGACCTGATGTTCCGGCCCATGACGCAGGCGCCGGAGCCTCGACTCCAACCCCAAGCAGGCGACGGCGTGTCGCCGCGGAGAGGTGTATGAAGTCCGTGCAGCGAGTCGTTTGGTCGGAGGGCATGTTCATGAGCCCCCACCACCTCCAGCAGCAGGACCTCTACCACGAGCAACTGCTGGATCAGCGCTTGGCCTCGCTCGAACCGTATCCCTGGGGCGTCGTGGCCCTGGAGTTCGACATGGAGGCGCTACGCGCCGGCCAGGTGCAGCTGACCCACTTCACCGGCATCCTCCCCGACGGTCTGCCGGTCTCCTTCGAGTCCGGAGACGCGGAGGCGCCGCCCGCGCGGCCCGCGGATGGCTACTTCCCGCCCGCCCAGCGCACCCTGGACGTGTACCTGGGCGTGCCGCGCGAGCGCAGCGGCGTGGAGAGCTTCGGCAGCGGGGAGCGGCTGGGCAGCAGCCCGCGCTACACGCCCACCTCCCGCCCCGTCAGTGATTTGACGGCCTCCACCTCCATCTCGCAGGTGGCCTTCGGTCAGCGCAACGTGCGGTTGCTGTTCGGCACCGAGCCGCGCGACGACTTCGAGTCCATCAAGCTGTGCGAGCTGTCCCGCGACCGCTCCGGCAACCTGACGCTGGTGGAGTCCTTCATCCCGCCGTGCCTGCGCATCGACGCGTCCCCGTTCGTCATGAACGAGCTGCGGACGATGTTGCGGCTGATGGTGTCCAAGCAGCGGCAGCTGTCCTCACGGCGGCGGCACCGGGACGCCTCGGCGCTGGAGTTCACCGCGGGCGACGTGACGCTCTTCCTGGAGCTCAACGCGCTCAACGGCACCATCCCCTTCCTCCAGCACGCGCTGGACGCGGGCAACCTGCGGCCCAGGGACTTGTATCTGGCGCTGGCGCAGTGCGCGGGGCAATTGTGCACCTTCTCCGTCAGCGCGGACCCGTCCACGCTGCCC
The DNA here is from genome assembly GCF_900101905.1 of Myxococcus virescens. Classification (NCBI taxonomy): domain Bacteria; kingdom Pseudomonadati; phylum Myxococcota; class Myxococcia; order Myxococcales; family Myxococcaceae; genus Myxococcus; species Myxococcus virescens. Next base: position 8,677 of record NZ_FNAJ01000013.1, read on the forward strand.
ACCTTCCAGTTCACCAACCTGCGCGCCACCTTCGAGGAGCTGTTCCGCCGCCTCTCCGAGCTGATGCGCGCGGTGGCGCTGGAGCAGTGCCTGTCGGTGGACCTGACGGCGGGCGCAGACGGCATGTTCCGCGGCCGGCTGGAGGACGACCGGCTGGAGCGCTGCGGCCACTTCATCCTCGCGGTGCGCAGCGAGCTGCCGGAACGCGTGGTGGCCGAGCAGCTCCCCAAGCTGTCGAAGGTGGCCGCCTGGGAGGACATCCGCGCGCTGGTGCAGGCCGCCGCGCCCGGCGTGCCGCTGGCGGTGACGTACCGGCCGCCGCCCGAGGTCCCCGTGCAGCCGGGCACCGTCTACTTCAGCCTCTCCATGAATGACGGCTACTGGAGGAACGTGATGCGGGACCGCAACCTCGCCATCTACCTCCCGCAGCCGTTCGACGCGAGCCGAACGACCGTGGAACTGCTCGCGGTTCCCACCGCCAATCGCTGACGCCCCGAGCCGCCCATGGACCGAGTCACCGAAGCCACGAAGGACTGTTTCGACGCCGCCATCCAGCTGCGCGGCTCCGAAGCCTCGGCGGTGCCCCCGCCCGAGACGCTGCACCATCGCCTTCGCGGCGTGGTGGACGAGACGCTGCGCCGCGCCGCCGTGCTGGGCTTCAGCCATCAGGACGCCCAGGACATGGCCTACGCACTGGTGGCGCTCATCGACGAGGTCGTCCTGGGCCGCCCGGAGGAGTACCGACAGCTCTGGATGCCCCTCCAGCTCCACTACTTCAACGAGAACGTCGCCGGCGACGGCTTCTTCGCACGCCTCAACACCGTGCGAAAGGACCCGCACCGGCACGAGGTGCTGCAGGTCTACTACCTGTGCATGCTCTTCGGCTTCCAGGGCCGCTACCGCATCCGCGGCGGCGAGCTGGAGCTGATGACGCTCATCGACACGGTGCAGAAGGACCTGGAGCGCGCGCGGCCCTTCGACTTCGACGTGCTGTCACCGCACGGGGACCGGCCCACCGAATCGCTGCTCTCCAAGCGCAAGAAGGCGTCAATGGTGGGCATCTCCGCCGGGGCGCTCGCGGTGGCCGTCCTGTTCTACGGCGTGCTGCAGTTCTTCCTCAACGACAAGGTCGGTGAGCTGAGAAGCCGCATCGAGGTCCACGCGGCCCGCAACACGGCGACGAGCGCCAGCCAGACGCAGGCAGCGGGAGGGGCGCAGTGATGGCGTACCTGTTACCGCTGTTGGGCATCGGCGCGCCGATGTTCGCCCTGATGACCTACCTGGGCCTCTCCATGCAGCAAGCGGCCATCGTCGCCGCGCTCGCGGGCATGCTGGCCGCCGGCGTGGTGTGGCTGGTCAAGCGCATCCGCGCGCGCGCCGCCGCCAAGAAGCTGGAGGGCGCGCTGGCGGCGCAGGCGGATGAGCAGGCCACCACCGTGCGGCCGGACCTGCAGCCTGAAATCAAGGCCATGCAGTCGGAGTTCACCAAGGCGGTGGAGGCGCTCAAGGCCTCCAAGCTGGCGCGCGGCGGCAAGGACGCGCTGGCGGTGCTGCCCTGGTACCTCATCGTCGGTCCTCCGGGCGCCGGCAAGAGCACCGCGCTGCGCAACTCCGGGCTGAAGTTCCCGTACCTCTCCGCGCGCGGCGGCGTGCGCGGCGTGGGCGGCACGCGCAACTGCGACTGGTGGCTGACCAATGAGGCCGTGCTGCTGGACACGGCCGGCCGCTACACCAGCGCCGAGGAGGACCGGCCGGAGTGGCTGGCCTTCCTGGACACGGTGGCGAAGCACCGCCCCAGCCGTCCCATCAACGGCCTCATCGTGGCCATCAGCGTCAGCGAGCTGCTGAACGCGGACCCTCAGGCCGTGGGGGAGATGGGGCAGACCATCCGCGAGCGCCTGGATGAAATCACGACCCGGCTGAAGATGCTGGTGCCGGTGTACGTGATGATCACCAAGTGCGACCTGCTGCCCGGCTTCGTGGAGATGTTCTCCGACCTGTCGCGCGTGGAGCGCGGGCAGATCTGGGGCTTCACCGTGCCGCTGGAGCAGCAGCGCGAGGCGAGCACGGACCTGTTCCGCGAGCGCTTCGACCAGATGCTCTCCGTGCTGGAGCAGCGCTCGCTGCGCCGGCTGGGCCAGGAGCGCCGGCTGGAGACGCGCGAGAAGATCTACGGCTTCCCGCAGAAGTTCGACGCGCTCCGGAAGAACCTGGCGGAGTTCCTCCAGCCGCTCTTCCTGGAGAACGTGTTCCAGGACACGCCCGTCTTCCGCGGCCTGTACTTCAACAGCGGCACGCAGGAGCTGCGCCCGGTGGACAAGGTGTCCCCGTCCGCGGCGGAGATCTTCGGCAGCACCAACGGCCGGGCGCAGACGGATGGCGCCACGGACGGCCGCAGCTACTTCCTCTGGGACGTCTTCACCAAGGTGATGTTCCAGGACCAGCAGGTGGCCGTGCGCAGCTCGCTGGAGGAAGCGCGGGTGCGCCGCCAGCGGATGATGTTGGCCAGCGCGGCCTCCGCCGCCACGGTGCTGCTGCTGTCGCTGCCCACGGTGTCCTTCTTCAAGAACCGCAACATGGCGGAGGCCGTCACCGAGGCCATCACCAGCGTGAATCTGGACCCGCGTGACGACATCCGCCGCGTCGAGGACCTGATTCCGCTGCGCAACCGGCTCCAGGAGCTGACGGAGTACGAGGAAGGCAGCGCGCCCGTGTTCATGCGCTTCGGCCTCTACCAGGGCCAGAAGCTGCTGCCGCAGGCGCGCCAGTTCTACAACGCGGCGCTGCGCCGGGTGCTGCTCGGCAAGCAGTTCGAGCTCATCCAGCAGCGCCTGGACAACTTCGGGAAGAACCCGGACCTGCTGACGGTGCGCAGCGACGAGGACTACAGCAAGCACTTCGACGCGTACCGCCAGTACTTCGACGACTTGAAGATGTACCTGCTGGTGACCACGCCCCGCGACCCGCGCGAGCCGGAGCTGGACGAGTTGCAGCGCAAGTGGCTCCAGGACGAAATCGTCAAGCACTGGAAGCGCGTGCGGGGCGACGCGGTGGACGAGCGGGCGGTGGCGAACCACGCGGAGACGTTCCTGCTGATGCTCGCCAACGAGCAGATGCTCCCCGAGGAGCAGAAGCCGGCGCGCGAGCAGCGCATCGCCTTCGGCCGCGTCACCGGCGTGGTGCAGTCGGCGCGCCGCTCGCTCAACAACGTGCCCCTGGTGCGGCTGGAGCTGGCGCAGCTGGTGGCCAACATGAGCGGCGCGTACCCGGACGTGACGCTGGAGCAGCTCGTGGGCTCCGTGCCGCAGATGAGCGCCACCTCGCGCGTGCGGGGCGCCTTCACTCGCAAGGCCTACGACGACGTCATCCGCGAGCGGCTGGACCTGGCCTTCCAGGACCAGCAGTCGTGGGTGCTGGACCGCGATGAGAAGGTGGACACGGTGAGCTCGCGGCGCGAGCTGCGCACCCGCTACTTCGAGGCCTACACCCAGGAGTGGAAGGACTTCCTCGGCTCCATCCGCGTGCAGGCACCGGAGAACCTGACGCAGATGGAGAGCCTGCTGACGAACCTGACGCGCGGCAAGCCCAAGCCCTACGGGCGGCTGTTCCGCGCGCTCACGTACAACGTGGTGCTCGACAAGCGCGACGCCAAGGCGGCGGAGACCGAAACGGGCTTCCTGGCCAAGGCGGGGAAGCTGTTCGGCTCGGAGCCCGGGAAGGTCGTGCCGCAGAAGCGCGAGCTGCTGAACGCCAACTCACCTTCCGGCGCCCAGGAAGTCACGGCCCGCGACCTGGAGCGCGAGTTCGCCTCGCTCATCCGCTTCGCCACGGAGACCTCCAAGACGGAGGACGGCGAAGAGTCCCTGACGGCGCTGGATTCGTATGAAGACCAGCTGGCCACCGTCCAGACGACGCTGCTGGCGGTGAAGGACAAGCCGGCCGAGTCCGGCCTGCTGCTGGACAAGATTGAGTCCACCCGCAACAACGTGGAGATGATGGTCCGCAAGCAGACGGACAACGTCGCCATCTTCGAGCGGCTGCTGCTGCCGCCGTTCCAGGAGATGCGCTCGGTGGTGTTCGTGGGCGTGGCCTGCAACAAGAGCAAGCTGTGGCAGGACCAGGTGGTGACGGCGTGGAGCAGCGCCTTCAAGGGCAAGTATCCGTTCGACCGCGCGTCGCAGGCGGACGCGCCACTGCCCGAGGTCGCGGAGTTCCTGCGCCCCGAAGGCGGCCTGGTGCGCAAGTTCGTCAAGGAGCAGCTCCTGGAGGACGTGGTGGCCACCGGACGCCGGTGGGAATTCACCTCGTCGGGCGGGGTCATGTACCGGCCTGACCTGCTCGGCTTCCTGGAGAAGACGGGCGCGCTCTCCACCACGCTCTTCCCCGGCGGCGACACGGTGGACCCGCTGGTCCGCTTCCAGGTGCGCCTGCGCCCGGGCGTCTCCGCGGACGGCATGGCGTCGCAGATTTCATCCATCACCCTGACGCTCGACGGTACGGACGAGACGTACCGCAACGGCCCGGACACGGTGTGGAAGCCGATGATCTGGCCCGGTCAGGCAGGCAAGCTCGGCGCCCGCATCACCGTGCAGAGCGCGGACGGCTCCACGGAGACGACGCTGGAGGCCGAGGGTGACTGGGGCCTGTTCCGCCTGCTGGAGCGCGTCAAGCGCATCGAGCCCAGCGCGGACGGCCGCTACTTCACCGCGACGTGGGAAATCGAGGAGATGAACGGCGCGCTGGTCTCCATCGACTTCCGTCCGGAGCGCACCGCCAACCCGTTCTTCGGGATGTCGGGCAACACGTCCAAGCTGCTGGCCATCTTCCGGGACCCGGGGTTGCAGCCACCGACGACCATCGCTCGCAAAGGCGAGTGCGCGCCGCAGGCCATCGCGGCGGATGGGGTTCATTGACATGGCAGTGCAGTCGCCGCGCATCGGCCTGCTGGGCAAGACGCCCCGACAGGCCGAGTTCATCCGCCACAACGCGGCCACCCCGCTGGCCCTCCAGCTCTACGGCTGGATGGAAGCGGGCGTGGAGCGTTCGCGAAGAGCCCGGGTAGACCTGCCCGCCGAGCCCGTCTGTTTCGTCTTCACCGCGCCCGGCCAGAAGCAGGCGCTGGTGGGGTTGATGGCGCCCAGCCAGGACAGCGTGGGCCGGACATTCCCGCTGGCCATCTTCACCGAGGTGTCCTCGGCGGAGACGGCCTCGCGGCTCGCGTTGACGCCGGAGGCGTACCAGCCCTTCCTGCGCGCCGCCGGTGCGCTGGCCCAGTCCGCCGCGGAGCTGGACGTACCACAACTGCTGGAGCGCGTGGCGGCGCTGCCCCTGCCGGGGCCAGGGGATTACAGCCTCGCGAAGCGGCTGCTCAACGCCGTGCTGGCGGAGCACCACACCGTGGACCTCCTGAGCCCGGTGGTGGAGAGCACGCCGGAAGGTGGGCGTTACTACGCGCTGCACACCTTCCTCACCGCGTGCGCGGGCGAGCGCGGCAAGGAGCAGTCACCGGCTGGCGTCACCCTGGACTGTCCGCTGACCACGCGCGTGGGCCCCGTAGCCTGGCTGGAGCTGTCCTCGCGGCTGCTCAAGTGGACGCACCAGCCGCCGGCCTTCTTCTGGTCCGAGGGCGAGAAGCCCCGGCTGCTCATCAGCCTGGGAGCGGCCTCCCCTGCCCTCTTCCTCGCGCTGGCCCAGCCCAGCCGTCCGGGCGCCCAGGTGTGGCCACTGCGCACCGAGCGCCCCGCCGCCATCGACAACGCGCGCAAGGGCCTCACGGCCTCGGCGCGACAGGTCATCGACGCGCCGTCCACCACCCTGGAACAGCTGTTGCAGACGCTTTCGCGCTGAAGGCCCACCACGCCTATGCCTCCCTCCCTGGAACAGCTTCGTGAACGTGCCCGCCCCTGGGCCGAGCCCGTGCCGGGGGCGTCTCCGGCCGGCGTGCAGGCGAAGCACGAGCCCGCATACGAGGCCGTCGCGCTGGAAGTCGCGAAGTTGGAGTCTCCGGCCAGCAACGCCGTGCGCTGGGATGACGTCGTCGAGGGCGCCAGCGAGCTGCTGAAGCACACCACCAAGGACCTCTGGCTCGCCTCGTACATGGCCTATGGCCTGTATGCCACACGAGGCCTGGACGGCGCGGCCACCGGCACGGCCGTGCTCGCCGAGGTGACGGAGCGCTACTGGCAGGACCTCTTCCCGGAGGCGAAGCGGCTGCGCGGCCGGGCCAACGCCGTGGCCTGGTTCGTGGACCGGCTGGGCCGCATCCTGCCCACCGTGGACCAGGCCTCCGTGAGCGCGGAGCCCCTGGATGCGCTGGCGGTCGCGGTGAAGCGCCTGGCCCAGCTCTCACGCGAGCGGTTCTCCGACATGGCTCCCGCGTTCGGGCCGCTCCAGGACGCCATCGCCCGGCTCCGCGCCGGACTCCCCGAGCCCGAACCCGCGAGCGTACCGGAGGGACGCACGGCGTCCTCGGAGGACGCAGACGCCTCGCAGACGCCGGTGGATGGGACTGCGCCGTCCCAGGACGAGGACACCCCGTCCGGCGAGGATGGAGAGACCGCTGTGCGCGCGGCGGACGCCACGACTGCCACGCGGCCAGGAGCGGCTCCGGACAACACTGAAACGCCCACGAACGACAATGGCAACCGCTCCGCTCGGGAGGCGGGCAATGCCAGCGCCAAAGGCAAACCTGCTCAAGCCAACGGTGCTGGAAACAGCTCCGCCCCGGTCAAAGGCAACACCGCCCAGGGCAATCCCACGACAAAGAGCGCCCCCGCCCCGGCCAAGAGCAGCACCGCTCAGGACACCGCCAAAGGCAGCGCAGCCAGCCAGGGCGGCGCCTCCGCTAACGGCACACCCGCCCCACCGCGCGCCGCCATCGAAGTCCCGCCTCTCCCCGAGCTTCCCGCCGCGCCGGATCTGTCCAGCGTGGAGGCGATCACCGACTTCCTGCGCACCGTGGGCGGCGCGCTGCTGGGAGCCGCGGGAGCGCTTCGCCGGGCAAGCCCCGAGGACCCGCTCTCCTACCGCCTCAACCGCATGGGACTGTGGCTGCACCTGACCCAGCCGCCCGCCACGGATGGCAATGGCCGCACCCAGATTCACCCACTGCCGGACCTGCTGGGAAGCAAGCTGGAGACCCTGGAGCAGAACCAGCGCTGGGGCGAGCTGCTGGACGAGTCCGAGTCGGCCCTCGCCCGCCACCGCTTCTCGCTGACGCTCCACCGGTACAGCGCCACCGCCCTGGAGGGACTGGGTGCCGCGTACACCGGGGCTCGCACCGCGCTGGTACAGGAATTGGCCATCCAGCTCCGCCGGATGAGCGGCGTGGAGACGCTCCTCTCCACCCTGGGAAGCCCGCTCACGGATGACGCCACCCAGGACTGGCTGCGCAACCACGTCCTCCGCGCGAGCGCGCCCCCACCCGCCCCTTCCGCCGCCGTGGCGTCAGTGTCCACGGCCCTGGCGCTGGGGCCCCTGTCGCTGGGCCCGTCTGTCCATGCCGACAGCGCGGCGCTGGAAGCCGAAGCCCGCACGTTGCTGGAGGAAGGCCGCGTCCACGAAGCGGTCACCCGGTTGCAGGCTGCCGTCACGGCCGCCAGCACCGGCCGCGCCCGCTTCATCTCCCGGCTGGAGCTGGCGCGGTTGTGTGCCAATGCGGGCCAGTTGCCGCTCGCGCGCGCCGTCTATGACGCGCTGGACGAAGAGGTCTCCACCCACGCGCTCGACACCTGGGAGCCAGCGCTCGCCGCCGCGTGTCTGGAGGGGTGGCTTCAAACCCGCACCGCCGCCGAAAAGGAGTCTGGACCGGTGGCAGTGAAATTTCGAAACCGGTATCGTCGTCTAGCGTTGCTGGACTCTTCCGCCACGCTGCGCGTCGGCGCTTGAAAGACACCCGTCGTACCGCGGCGAAGCTCTCCCTCATGCGACGCCCGCGTCTTCTACGCAGTTCTCAAGGAGAAAGCCGCAGATGAGCAAAGAGAGTTCCGTCGCCCCTACCGAGCGCGTCAACATCGTCTACAAGCCCGCCACCGGCAATGCGCAGGAGCAGGTGGAGCTGCCGCTGAAGGTGCTGATGCTGGGGGACTTCACGGGTCAGGAAGACGCCCGTCCGCTGGAGCAGCGCGCGCCCATCAACGTGGACAAGGCCAACTTCAACGAAGTCATGGCCCAGCAGAACCTCAAGGTCACCCTGACCGCCGCCGACAAGCTTTCGGCGGACCCGAACGCCACGATGAACGTGTCGCTCCAGTTCAAGAACCTGAATGACTTCTCGCCCGAGAGCGTCGTCAATCAGGTGCCGGAGCTGAAGAAGCTGCTCGAGCTGCGCAGCGCGCTCAACGCCCTTAAGGGCCCCCTGGGCAACCTGCCGGCGTTCCGCAAGAAGCTCCAGGCCCTGCTCGCCGACGAGGACGGACGCAAGGCGCTCATCAAGGAACTGGGTCTGACCGAAGAGACCAAGTAGCCCTTTCCGGGGGAACCGAATCACCATGGCCAACGAGACCCAGACCCAGAAGTCCACGGGCGTCGCCAATGACGCCTCGCTGTCCCTGCTCGACGAAATCCTGTCCGAGGCCAAGCTGAAGCCGAAGGACGAGGGTTACGACGTCGCCAAGCGCGGCGTGCAGGCCTTCATCACCGAGATGCTGGCGCCCAACCGCTCCGAGGAGCGCGTGGACAAGGCGCTCGTCGACGCGATGATTGCCGAAATCGACAAGCGCCTGTCCTCCCAGGTCAACGAAATCCTCCACGCGAAGGAGTTCCAGAAGCTGGAGTCCTCGTGGCGCTCGCTGAAGTTCATGGTGGACCGCACCGACTTCCGCGAGAACACCCGCGTGGAGATGCTGAACGCCTCCAAGGAAGACCTGCAGAAGGACTTCGAGGACGCGCCCGAGGTCACCAAGAGCGGCCTGTACAAGCTCGTGTACTCCAACGAGTACGGCGTCTTCGGTGGCAAGCCCTACGGCATCATCTCCGCCAACTACGACTTCAACGTGGGCCCGCAGGACATGGAGCTGCTCCGCAAGTGCGCCTCCGTGGCCGCCATGGCGCACGCGCCCTTCATCGGCAATGCCGCGCCGGAAGTGTTTGGCGAGGAGAGCTTCCTCAAGCTGCCCGACCTGAAGGACCTCAAGTCGCTCTTCGAGGGCCCGCAGTACGCCCGGTGGCACTCGTTCCGTGAGAGCGAGGACGCGCGCTACGTGGGCCTGGCGCTGCCGCGCTTCCTGCTGCGCCTGCCCTACGGTGAGAAGACGGTGCCGGTGAAGGCCTTCAACTTCACCGAGGACGTCGTGGGCCACCACGAGCGCTATCTGTGGGGTCACGCCTCCGTGGCGCTCACCAGCCGCGTGGCGGACTCGTTCGCCAAGTTCCGCTGGAGCCCGAACATCATCGGTCCCCAGTCCGGCGGCGCGGTGGAGAACCTGCCGCTGCACCAGTACGAGGCCATGGGGGAAATCCAGACCAAGATTCCCACCGAGGTCATGCTCACCGAGCGGCGCGAGTTCGAGCTCTCCGAGGAGGGCTTCATCGGCCTGGTGTTCCGCAAGGACTCCGACAACGCGGCCTTCTTCAGCGCCAACTCCACGCAGAAGCCCCGGTTCTTCGGCAACACCCCGGAGGGCAAGGCGGCGGAGACCAACTACCGCCTGGGCACGCAGCTCCCCTACATGTTCATCATGACCCGCCTGGCGCACTACATCAAAGTGCTCCAGCGCGAGCAGATTGGAAGCTGGAAGGAGAAGTCGGACCTGGAGCGCGAGCTCAATCACTGGCTCAGCCAGTACATCTCCGACATGGACGACCCCGCTCCCGCCGTGCGCTCGCGCCGCCCCCTGCGCGCCGCGCGCGTGGTGGTGGAGGACGTGGAGGGTCAGCCGGGCTGGTACCGCTGCAGCCTGCAGGTGCGCCCCCACTTCAAGTACATGGGTGCGTCGTTCACCTTGTCCCTCGTGGGCAAGCTGGACAAGGAGTAGAGCCCGTTTCACCCAGCGTCGGTCATTTCAGCTAGTTTAGGGGCTCCAACAAGCCCAGGCTCGGGGTGAGCCTGGGTCCACCAGCGCGCGGACGCGCGCAAAGCGACGAGGTTGAAGTCATGGCTGAATCAGTACACCTGTACCTGAAGGCGAACGGCAGCGACATCAAGGGCGACAGCACGCAGACCAGCCTGGGCCGCGCGGATTCCATCGAGTGCGTCGCGTACAGCCAGAAGGTCTTCACCGCTCGCGAGGCCGGCTCGGGTCTGGCGACGGGCCGCCGCCAGTACGAGGGCATCGAAATCACCAAGCGCATCGACAAGTCGTCGCCGCTGCTGATGAAGGCCCTCTGCGAGAACCAGGTCATCGACGCGACCTTCAAGTTCTTCCGGCCGAACCCGACGGGCGACGGCACCACCGAGCAGTTCTACACGGTGTCCATCAAGAAGGCCCGCATCAACGCCATCCAGCAGACGGTGCCGAACTCCTTCGTGCCGGCGAGCACCAACCTGCCCCCGATGGAGACCATCCAGTTGGTGTTCCACACCATCAACTGGACCATCACCCAGGGCGGCGTCACGCACGAGGACACCTGGGACACCCAGCGTTGATGTCCGTCCCTCCACCGGCCGTCCGTGCAAGTGGGCTCCGCGGGCGGCCGGGGGTTGGGGTACTCCGTTGTTGAAGGAAATCCATGGGCTCCCGAGGCTTGTTGTCGCGCATCGCTGAAGGCAACGGCACGCTCGCCCCGCCTGGCGACGTCGTTGAATCCATCGCCGAGCACCTGCGCAACCTCCTCAACACGCGCAAGGGAGAGTCCGTGGCCTCACCGGGCTACGGCATCCTGGACCTGAACGACATCGTCCATTCCTACCCGTCGGCGATACCGCGGATGACGCAGTCCATCCGGCAGGCCATCCAGGAGTTCGAACCGCGCCTGAAGGGCGTGGTGGTGCACTACAACGCGGACCCGGTGGACCCGACGGCGCTGCGCTTCGACATCACCGCCCAGTTGGCCACGCGGGATCGACGAGGCATGGTGCGTTTCCATACCCAGGTGCACCCGGGCGGACGCGTGGACCTGTGGTGAGCCGGGTGAATCCAGGGGTGCGTGGCGGAGGGCGAGGATGTTCAGCAAGTATTACCTGAGCGAGCTGTCGTACCTGCGGGAGATGGGACGGGCCTTCGGGCTGGCCAACCCCTCTGTCGCGGGCCTGTTGGTGGAGCGCGGCGCGGACCCGGACGTGGAGCGGCTGCTGGAGGGCTTCGCGTTCCTCGCGGCCCGCATCCGCGAGCGCGTGGACGACGACGTGCCAGAGCTGGTGCACGGGCTCACCGAGCTGCTGCTGCCGCACTACCTGCGCCCGCTGCCGGCCTCCACCATCGTCGAGTTCACCCCGCACCTGCGCGCGTTGCGCGGCCGCTCGCGGCTGGCCGCCGGGGCGGAGGTGGCGTCCCAGCCGATTGACGGCACCAGTTGCGTCTTCCGCACCACCACGGACGTGGACCTGCTGCCGGTGCAGCTCACCGACGCGCTCCTGGACCGGTCGTCCATCACCGCGCCGGTGCTGCGCCTCTATTTCCAGACGACGGAGCAGGGCCGCGCGGAGGTGTTCCGCGAGCAAGGCCTGCGCCTGTTCATCCACGCCGACCTGTCCGCCGCGTCGGTGGTGCTGTTGTGGCTGCTCCGCTACTGCCGCCAGGTGCGCGTGCGCGGCGCGTCGGGCCAGGGCGACGGCATCAAGCTGCCAGCGAATGCCATCCAACCGGTGGGCTTCCACCGGGACTTCAAGCTGCTGCCCTGGCCGCGCGCCAGCGAGGGCTACCGCCACCTCCAGGAGTACCTGACGCTGCCGGAGAAGTTCCTGTTCTTCGAGGTGCGCGGGCTGGACGCCGCCGCCGGGCTGAAAGAGGACCGCTTCGAGATTGCCTTCCACCTGGAGCGGCCGCCGCCCCTGGATGCGCGCATCCACCGGGAGATGTTCCGGCTGCATTGCGCCCCCGTGGTGAACCTCTTCAGCGTGCCGGCGGACCCCATCCTCCACCGCACGCTGGACCGGGAGCACCTGCTGCGCGCGTCCGACCTGCCCCCCAACCACGCCGAGGTGTACTCGGTGGACTCGGTGACGGGCCTGAAGGCCGGGCGCAACGAGCGGCGCGTCTATCGGCCCTTCTACGAGTTCACCCACACCGCGGGCGGGGACGCTGAGCAGTCCTTCTATCGGCTGCGCCGGGCGCCTTCGCCGCTGGACGAAGGAATCGACACGTACATCACCCTGGAGACGCCGCGGAACATCGCGCCGGAGGTCAACGCCGAGGAAGCGCTGTCCATGGACCTGACGTGCACCAACCGCTCGCTGCCCTCGCGGCTGCAGGTGGGTGACTTGACGGCGTCCACCTCCGCCAGCCCCACGCAGGCGAAGTTCAAGAACATCTCCCCGGTGAGCCGGCCCGCGCGCGCGCCGCTGGGCACCGAGCTGCACTGGCGGCTCCTGTCGCACCTGGCCATCAACCAGCACTCGCTGGCGGACGCGGCCGCGCTGCGCCGGCTGATGGACCTGTACAACTTCCATTCGCTCACCGACAACCTGGCGGCGCGCGCCAGCCGCCTGCGCATCAACGCCATCCGCGCGGTGGAGACAAAGCCGGTGACGCGCTTCCTGGAGGGCGCGCCGCTGCGGGGTCACCGCACCCGCGTGGACCTGGACGAAGAGAACTTCATGGGCGTGGGCGATTCGTTCCTCTTCGGCTCCGTGCTGGAGGAGCTGCTCGCCTCCCACGTCACCATCAACTCCTTCAACGAGCTGAGCATCCGGCTTCACCCCTCGCAGACGGAGTTCGCGTGGCTTCCGAGGAACGGCTCCCAGACGCTTTTGTAGAGACGGCCCAGAAGCTGGCCGAGCTGGCGCCCCGGGTGGGCTTCTTTCCCCTGGTGGCGTTCCTGGAGCGGCTGACGTCGCAGGCCACGCGCGTGGGCGGCGCGGGGCCCGTCAACGAGGAGATGATTCGCTTCCGGCACGACCCGTCCCTGGGGTTCCCCTCGGGCGACGTGTCGTCCGTAACGCTCCACCAGGTGCCGGTGCGGGCGGAGGACCCGTATTCGAAGCGGCCACTCTTCGAGGTGGTGACACGCTTCCTGGGCCTGACGGGCGCGGTGAGTCCCCTGCCTCATTACCTGGCCGAGGAGGTCGCGCAGGAGGACCCGGACCACCCGGTGCGGCGCGAGTTCCTGGACCTGTTCCATCACCGGCTGCTGTCGCTGCTGTACCGCATCGAGTCGAAGTACCGCGTCACCAGCGAGACGGACACGTCCTTCTCGGACCAGTGGTCCCGGCGCCTGCTGGCGCTGGGCGGGTTCGACACCTACGAGAAGGCCCTGGAGGGCACGCTGCCGACCTGGCGTCTGCTGCGGATCGCCCCGCTGCTGGCCAGCCGGGCGAGGACGTCCGAGCAGTTGGAGGTCGCGCTCGAGGACGTGCTGGGCGACGACCTGGAGGGCGCGAGGGTGTCGGTGCGCCAGTTCGTGGGCCGCTGGGTGGACATCGACGCCCGGGCGCGGCTGGGCCACTCCAACCACCAGTTGGGGCGCAACATGCTGTTGGGCGGCAAGGCCTTCGACCGGACGGGGAAGATTCAAATCCACATCCGGCCGCTGCCGCCGCGCGCCTACAAGCGGCTGATGCAGGAAGGGGACTTGCTGCCACTCGTGAGAGAGGTGGTGGCCCTCTTCGTGAGGGACCCCCTGGAGTACGATTTGGAGCTGGGGCTCACCGAAGGCGTGCAGCACCAGTTCCGGCTCTCCAGCCGGGAGCCGAGTCAGCTCGGGCGGGACACGTGGCTGGGCCTGAGTCAGCAGACGCAGATGAGTGTCCCCGTGGTGAAATGAGTTGTTAGAGCAGGCGGGCGCGGCGCGCGGGGATTTACGCCGCCAGGGCGCGCCCGATATATCGTCCATCACCGCTTTCCTTTTTGGGGGCTCCCATTCGCGTCGATCCGAAAGCGCTTGTCCGTCGCCTGACGCCCACCTCTACCCGTCTGCTCGAGGCCGCCGTGGCCCGGGCCAGCGCGGGACGGTTCTATGAAATCGTCCCGGAGCACATGCTGGTGCAGATGCTGGAGCCGGAGGACTCGGACGTCGCGCGCATCCTCCAGCAGTTCGGCGTGGACCGCCGCCACCTGCTGGCCAGCATGGAGCGCGCCCTCCAGGGCCTGCGCGCGGGCAGCTCCGGCCGGCCCGTCTTCTCCGAGACGCTGTTCCAGTGGTTCGAGGAGGCGTGGCTCCTGGCTTCCGTGGAGCAGGGCGCCACGCGGCTGCGCTCGGGCCTGCTGTTCGCCCAGTTCGTCAGCCGGCGCGCGCGCTACACCGCGGAGCTGTTCCCCGAGCTGGACGCCATCAGCCGCGACGAGCTGATGAGCTCGCTGGACGTGGTGCTGCGGCCCTCGCCCGAGAATGTCGAGGTCGCCTCCGCGGATGCCGCCGCCAGTGGCGCATCAGGAGGCGCGGCCGGTAGCGCGGGCGGCCGAGGGGATGAAGCCCTCAAGCGCTTCGCCACGTCCTTCACCGGCCGGGTGCGCGAGGGGAAGATCGACCCCATCTTCGGCCGGCACCGCGAAATCCGGCAGATGGTGGACATCCTCTCCCGCCGCCGGAAGAACAACCCCATCCTGGTGGGCGAGCCCGGCGTGGGCAAGACGGCGCTGGTGGAGGGCCTGGCCTGGGCCATCGTCCGGGGCGAGGTGCCCGACGCGTTGAAGAACGTGGAGCTGCTGGGGCTGGACCTGGGCCTGCTCCAGGCGGGCGCGGGCGTGCGCGGCGAGTTCGAGAACCGCCTCAAGGCCGTCATCTCCGAGGTGAAGGCCTCCCCCACTCCCATCATCCTGTTCATCGACGAGGCGCACACCATCATCGGCGCGGGCGGCTCGCAGGGCGGCACGGACGCGTCCAACCTGCTCAAGCCGGCGCTGGCGCGCGGTGAGCTGCGCACGCTCGCGGCCACCACCTGGGCCGAGTACAAGAAGTACTTCGAGAAGGACGCCGCGCTGGAGCGGCGCTTCCAGCCGGTCAAGGTGGAGGAGCCCAGCGAGGAGGACGCGGAGCTGATGCTGCGCGGCCTGCGCCCCACGTACGAAGCGGCCCACGGCGTCATCATCCGCGACGAAGCCGTCACCGCCGCGGTGCGCCTGTCCAGCCGGTACATCTCCGGCCGGCAGCTCCCGGACAAGGCGGTGGACCTGCTGGACACGTCCGCGGCCCGCGTGAAGATTGAGCTGTCCACCCGGCCCGAGGAGCTGGTGCAACTGGACCAGGAGATTTCGGCGCTGGAGCGCGAGCGCGACACGCGCAAGCGCGACCTCGCCGAGGGCACGGGCGGCCCGGACGAACAGACGTCCCTGGAGGCCGCCGAGGCGAAGCTGAGCGCCACGGTGGATGCACGTGCCACGCTGCACGCGCGCTGGGAGACGGAGCGCACGGCCGTCGCGGCGCTGATGGAGGCCCGCAAGGCCCTGCGCGAGGCCGCTCCGGACACGGACTCCACGCCACTGAAGGCGGCCGTGGACGAAGCGGCGGCGAAGCTGGCGGCCACGCGCGGCGAGGTGCCGCTGGTACACGCGGACGTGGACGCGGACATCGTCGCGCGGGTGGTGGCGGGCTGGACGGGCGTGCCCGTGGGAAAGATGCGCAGCGACCTGCTGGAGTCGGTGCTCAACCTGGAGGACAAGCTCCGGGGCCGGGTGCGGGGTCAGGAGGCGGCGCTGAAGAAGGTGGCGGAGATCATCCGCATCTCCCAGGCCGGCATCCGCAACCCGGACACGCCCATTGGCGTGATGCTCTTCGTGGGCCCCAGCGGCGTGGGCAAGACGGAGACGGCGCTGGCGCTGGCAGACGCGCTCTATGGCGGCGAGCGCTTCATGACGACGCTCAACATGAGCGAGTTCCAGGAGAAGCACACGGTGAGCCGGCTCATCGGCTCGCCGCCGGGCTACGTGGGCTACGGCGAGGGCGGCCTGCTGACGGAGGCCGTGCGCCAACGGCCCTACTCCGTCGTGCTGCTGGACGAGTGCGAGAAGGCCGACCTGGAGGTGATGAACCTCTTCTACCAGGTGTTCGACAAGGGCTCCCTGACGGACGGCGAGGGCCGCGCGGTGGACTTCAAGAACACCGTGCTCATCCTCACCAGCAACCTGGCCTCGGACCTGGTGATGCGGATGTTCGAGGACGGCGCGCAGCCCACCTCCGATGAAGTGCTGTCGGTGATTCGCCCCGCGCTCAGCCAGCACTTCAAGCCGGCGCTGCTGGCTCGAATGACGGTCGTCCCCTTCGGCCCGGTGCAGCGCGACGTGATGCGCCAGATTGCCGAGATGAAGCTGGCCAAGCTGGTGAGCCGGCTGCGCACGGCGCACAACGTGGAGACGACGCTGGCGCCGGAGCTGCTGGACGAGCTCGCGCGCCGCTGCACGGAGTCGGAGATGGGGGCGCGCAACATGGAGCAGATTCTCCAAGGCTCGCTGATGCCGGCGCTGTCCCGCGAGCTGCTGCAGCACCTGGTGAGCGGCGCGGTGCCCCCGAAGCTGCATGTGGCCCTGACCGAGGGAGGCGACTGGGACCTCCGGTTCGCCGAGGCCTGAGAGAATCCATGAAACGAACGCTTCAGGCCTCCGCCGTCGCGCTGTCGCTGCTGGCCGGCTGCGCCACCGTCCCCAAGCCGTCGATGTGCTTCGCCGAGGCGGGCCCCAACGCGCGCTCGTTCCCCACGCCGGACACCTGGTTCGCGCTGCTGCTCCACGGCTACGACAAGGACACGGGCGCCAACCCGCGCCCCAGCGTGGACTGCGCCGGTGCCCCGGTGTGGTGGCAGGACCCGGCCGCGGACGAGTGCGTGGAGGCCGGTCCGGACTCGCAGGCCCTGCCTCCCGCGGAGAAGCTCTCCGAGGAGGACCTCGTCTTGGAGACGCTCCAGGCGGGCCAGCGGCTGGTCTGGGTGCAGACGCGGCGCTTCACCAACGGCGAGGCCCTGGGCCCGGTGGCCCTGGTGGAGAGCACCGAGCAGGGCTTCCGCGTGGAGGCCCTGGGCTCGCTGCGCGCCATGGCGAAGCACACCAAGCTGCGCCTGGAGAAGGTGAAGGGCACGCAAATCCTCGTCGCGGAGGGTGACGCGTGCACCTCCGGCGACGAGGAGGTCTGCCGCCGACACGCGCGCATCATGCCGCTGCGCACCAACCGCTTCTTCAGCGAGTCCGTCTCCAACGCGAACCGCGCCTGCCTGGGCGCCGCGTGGTTCCCCCTTTCCCGGGAGATGACCTTCGAGCTGCCCAACGGGCTGCGCCGCAAGTTCGAGCTGACGTCCACCCTCACCTTCGCGGAGGAGGGCATCAGCGTGCAGGAGCAGGTGCAGGTGAGCGACTCCGACCCGGCCCAGCCGGACGTGGCCCCCCGCCTCTACCGTCGCGCACAGGACACACGGACCCTGGAGTTGGCGAACAACGCGTTGGTAGGCAACAAGGCGTCACTGTGGTCGCGCATGGTGGAGCAGCAGGTGCGCATTGGTGCCCGCGCGGTGCCGGAGGCCCCCATCTGGGCCATGCCCGCGAAGAAGGCCCCCACGGACGCCGCGGCCCTGGAGCCGGCCAGCAAGGCGCAGGCCCCCGCGACGACGGGCGCAGCCAGCCCACCCGCCAAGGCGGCGGCCAAGAAGCCCGCGGGCAGCGCCGCGACGTCCAGCGGCCCGTGATTCCAGGGCCTCATGGCCCCGCCACCGGCCCCCGTGAACCTTCGGTTTTCCGAAGCGCTCACGGGGGCTTTTCCTATTTGCGGCAAAAGCGTCACGACGACAGAGATAGAGGCGTGGGCCCATGGTGGGCCCCGGAAGGAGCGTCCTGGATGCGAGTCGAAATCCGAGCCCGGAACATCCCCCTCACAGAGACCCTTCGAACCTACGCCGAGCGTCGCGTGCGCTTCGCCCTGGACCGGCTGTCCGACAGGGTGAAGGAAGTCGTCGTGCGGCTGGAGGATGCCAACGGCCCCAAGGGCGGCGTGGACCAGGTGTGCCGCGTGGCACTCCGCCTGGAACACGGGCGGGAGCTGGCCATCGAATCCTCGGACACCAACCTGCTGGCGGCCATCGACCGGACGCTGGAGCGCGCCAGCAACGCCGTCACGCGGGCGGTGGGCCGCGCGCAGCGCCAGGACGGCGCCCGGCTGCGTGACGCAGCCTGGCAGCCCGATGAGGCCGCCGCGCTGACATGATGTGACGCAGGCACGGCCGCCCCTTTCCGGGCGGCCGTGGCCTGTCCCGAATCGAAAGGATGCACATGCAGGGCGGCACGGGGATGTTGGCGAGGCTGAAGTCCACCTGGGCCCGTGCCCGGGAGCGGCGATGGGTGCGCTGGGGCGTGGACCTGGCCGTGTTCGCCCTCCTCTTCTCGGCGGTGGCCGCGTGGCAGGCCCGGAACCTTCCCGGAGCGGGGACACCCGCGCCCGCCTTCACCCTCCAGACGCTGACAGGTGACACCGTGCGGCTGGACGCGCTCCGCGGCAAGCCGGTGGTGCTGGCCTTCTGGGCGCCCTGGTGCGGCGTCTGCGGAATGGAGTCCTCCAACCTCTCGCAGCTGCGCAAGCTCGCGGGGGCCTCCGCGCATGTCGTGTCCGTCGCCGTGGCCTATGAAGACGAGGAGGCCGTGCGGCGCTTCGCCCGGGAGCACGCGGTGGACTACCCGGTGCTCCTCGGGGACGACGCCATTCAATCCGCCTTTCGTGTGAACAGCTTCCCCACCGTGTTCTTCATCTCCTCGGAGGGGCGCGTGGAACGCGCGGCGGTGGGCTACACCACCCTGGCCGGACTGTTCTGGCGAATGGTGCTGTAGCGCTGGCTCACGCCGTGACTAGAGGCGGATGAGCTCCACGTCATCCATGTGGATGAAGTGGGCGGAGTTGCCTGACGTGGCGCGGGTGTGGAAGCCCAGCTCCAGGTGGCCTCCCGTCACGGAGATGGGCGGCGTCTCCACCATCGTCCAGTCGCCATGGTTCCCCAGGTCAGTGAACACGGGCGCGCACTCGCCACACGTCTTGGCCTGGAGGCGCGACAGGTCGAACCCGCCGTTCTTTCGCACCCACGCGCGGACCTTGTACGTGCCCGACGCGAGGCCTGACACCGGCTGGTACGTCCAGACCTCGAAGGGTGTGCCGTTCGTCCAGTGCGTCAGGTGATAGGCGCCGGTGCGGCCCCCGTTGTACGTCTCGCTGAAGTCCGCGGCCTCGGTGCCGTTGGGACTCCAGGTGGCCCAGCCCGTCATGCCGTTCTCGAAGCTGGCGTTGGTGAGTGACGCGGGCGGCGGCGTGCTCCCTGGCTGGTACCAGCGCACCCACTCCACCTCCATCGTCTTCGTTTGGCCCCAGGGCAGCGCGATGGCGTCCGGGTGCGGGTGGCCGTACCAGTTCCCACCCAGAGCGAGGTTCAGGAGGATGTAGTGGTTCTGCTGGAAGGCCGCCTCGTTGTGGGCGAACTCGTTGCCGCGAATCTCGCCGTCCAGGCGGAAGATCATCCGGTTGGCCGTCCACTCCACCTCGTACGTGTGGAAGCCGTCCGCGATGCTGTACCCGCGGTTGGCGCCCGTGCCCCAGCTCTGCTGCGCGCCATTGGCGAACCAGTGCGCGGCGGACTTCATCCACGACGCGTCGTTGGAGTGCCACTCGAGGATGTCGATTTCGCCGCTCCGGGGCCACCCGACGTTGGAGATGTTCGCGCCCAGCGTCCAGAACGCGGGCCACATGCCATAGCCGGACGGCACCTTGATGCTCGCCACCAGCTTGCCGTAGCGGCGCTCCACCTTGCCCTTCGAGTGGATGCGGCCCGAGTAGTACGAACGTGGCCCGTAACCCGCGCAGCGTGAGTCAAACGGCGCGTCGGCCGTCCGCTGCGCGGTGAGGATGAGCTTGCCGCCAGCGACGGTGACGTTCTGCGCGCGGGGGAACTCCAGCTCCCCCGTGCCGAAGTTGCAGTTGTTGGTGACGGGGTCGAAGTTGCTCGTCAGCACCGTCCAGTTCGCGGAGTTGAGGCTGTTGCCCGTGAAGTCATCCTGCCACGCCAGGTTCCAGCCCGGCCCCGGGTCATAGGCCCGCTCGCCCTGCTCCTGCGTCACCAGGGGAAGGGCTTCCGCGTCGGACAACTCCGGCTCCGGGGAACAGCCGCCAACCAACGCCAGACTGCTCGCGGCCCACAACATCGAACGCAATGCGTGTCGTTTGTGCATGTCTCGCTCCAGGGGTTCCCCTGGGACATAGCCGCCCTCCTCCATCACACAAGCAGCTTTAGTTGAAATATTAGATTTTCAAGACTTCCCACCTAGATGGAGTAGTCCCCCACGAAGACGGTGGCGGACCGGACGTCGGCGCGCACGGAGTCCCCCTCCGCCACGCCCAGCGCGTCGAACTCCGAGCGCGGGACCTCCACCGTGACTTCGTCCCCGCTTGGTAGGCGGAGGAACACCTTCACGTAGCCTCCCACCGGTTTGAGCCGCTCGACGCGGCCGGTGGCGGTGGAAGCGCTCGCCGCGCCCGCGACCGCCTTCGCCAGCTTGATGTCATGCGGACGGACAAAGGCATGCACTGGTTCGCCCTCGCGCGCGGCGGCGGGAGCCGTCACAGACAAAGCCCCCATGGCCGCCCTGCCCGCCTGGACGTGGCCACGCAGCACGCTGGCGCCTCCAATGAATGAGGCGACGAAGGGGGACGCGGGCCGGTCGTAGATGTCCGCGGGAGAGCCCGCCTGGGCCACGCGGCCCTCGCTCAGCACCACCACGTGCTGGGAAATCTCCAAGGCCTCCTGCTGATCGTGCGTCACCAGCAGCGTCGTCAGCCGCGTGCGCTCGTGCAGGGCATGGAGCCATTCCCGAAGCTCCTCGCGCACACGCGTGTCCAGCGCGCCGAAGGGCTCGTCCAGCAGCAGCACGCGGGGGCGGATGGCCAGGGCGCGCGCGAAGGCCACGCGCTGTCGCTGCCCGCCGGAGAGCTGGCCGGGATAGCGGCCGCCCAGGTGCTCCAGTTGCACCATGCGGAGCATCTCCTCCACACGGGCCTCGCGCTCCGCCTTGGGAACGCGCCGGACCTCCAGGCCAAAGGCCACGTTCTGGCGGACGGTGAGGTGCTTGAAGAGCGCGTAGCTCTGAAAGACCACCCCCACGCCACGCTGCTGCACTGGCATTTGCGTGCTGTCCACGCCATCGATGAGGACACGGCCCTCGTCGGGAATCTCCAGCCCGGCGATGAGCCGCAGCAGCGTGGACTTGCCCGCGCCGGACGGTCCCAGCAGCGAGGTGATGGCACCCTCGGGGGCCTGGAAGGACACCTTGGACACGGCGGGACTACCACCCCGATTGAACCGGCGGGCGAGCTGTTCGACGACGATGCTCATGACGGCTGACTCCTCCACTCCACGAACTTCTTCACCACCAACGTCACGAGCGCGAGCAGCGTCAGCAGCGACGCCACGGCGAACGCGCCGGCCAGGTCGTACTCGTTGTAGAGAATCTCCGCGTGCAGCGGCAGCGTCGTCGTCACTCCGCGCACGTGGCCAGACACCACGGACACGGCGCCGAACTCGCCCATTGCTCGCGCGTTGCAGAGGATGACGCCATACAGCACGCCCCACTTCACCTTCGGCAGCGTGACGGTCAGGAAGGTGCGCCAGCCGCTCGCGCCCAGCGTCAGCGCCGCCTCTTCTTCGTCGCTGCCCTGGGCCTCCATCACGGGCAGCACCTCGCGTGCGACGAAGGGAAAAGTGACGAACACCGTGGCCAGGACGATGCCGGGCACGGCGAAGATGACGCGGACGTCGTGGTCCAGGAGCCACGGCCCCAGCCAGCCCTGCCGGCCGAAGAGCAGCACGAAGATGAGCCCCGCGATGACGGGTGACACGCTGAAGGGCAGGTCGATGAGCGTCATCAACAACGAGCGTCCCCGGAATTGGAACCGCGCGATGAGCCACGACGCGGCCAGGCCGAAGACGAGGTTGAAGGGCACGGCGATGGCCGCGGCCAGCAGCGTCAGCCGCATGGCCGCCAGCGCCGTCGGGTGCGTCAGGGCGGCGACGTAGGCCTCCCAGCCCTTCTGGAAGGCGAAGGTGAAGACGGCCACCAGCGGGACGATGAGGAAGACGCCCAGCAGCAGCACCGCCGCGCCGATGAGCCCCCAACGGACGAACGCCGGGCCGCTCAGACTGCGCGCGCTTCGGCGCAAGACGAGGGTGGATGGATGCATGGCGCTCACGCTCCCGGCCGGGCTTCCAGCCGACGCTGGCTCCAGCGATGGAGCAGGTTGACGGCCAGCAGCAGTGAGAACGACGCCCCCAGCATGACGATTGCGATGGCCGTCGCCCCCGCGTAGTCGAACTGCTCCAGCCGGGTGATGATGAGCAGCGGGACAATCTCCGTGCGCAGCGGCATGTTGCCGGAGATGAAGACGACGGAGCCGTACTCCCCCAGCGCGCGGGCGAAGGCCAACGTGAAGCCGCTGAGCAGCGCGGGGAAGAGCGCGGGAAGGAGGACGCGCCGGAAGGTCTGCCACGGAGAGGCGCCCAGCGTGGCCGCGGCCTCCTCCACGTCCACGTCGATGTCCTCCAGCACGGGTTGCACGGTGCGCACCACGAAAGGCAACCCGATGAACGTCAACGCGATGGCCACGCCCACGGACGTGTAGGCCACCTTGAGCCCCAGCGCTTCGAGGTACTGGCCGTACCACCCCTTCGCGGAGAACAGCGTCGTGAGCGTGAGCCCGGCCACGGCGGTGGGCAACGCGAAGGGCAGGTCCACCAGGGACTCCAGCACGTCGCGGCCGGGGAAGCGGTAGCGCACCAACACCCAGGCCACCAGCAGGCCGAAGACGACGTTGGCGAGCGCGGCGGCCAGCGAGGCCCCGAAGCTGAGCCGGTACGCGGCGAGCGCGCGCGGCGTCGTCACGGTGCCCCAGAACTCCTCCCAGCTCAGGGAGAAGGTCCGCAGGAAGAGGCTGGAGAGCGGAATGAGGACGATGAGGCCCAGGTAGAACCAGCTGAAGCCCAGCGACAGACGGAACCCCGGGAGCACCCGGTGGCGAGTAGGATGGGACATGGCGGGGTGTCCTCAGTCCGCGCGGGGCGCGTAGATGCGGTCGAAGAGGCCGCCGTCGGCGAAGTGCGTGGCCTGCGCCCGCCGCCAGTCGCCCGCGACTTCCGCCAGCGTGAGGCGCTTCAGACCGGGGAAGTCGGACGCATGCCTCGCGGCCACGACCTCCGAGCGTGGCCGGAAGTGGTGCCGCGCCGCGATCTCCTGGCCCTCGTCCGAATAGAGGTACGCCAGGTACGCCTCCGCCACGGCCCGGGTGCCCTTGCGGTCCACGTTGGGGTCCACCACGGCGACGGGTGGCTCGGCGAGGATGCTCACCGAGGGAATGACGACCTCGAAGCGCGCCTGCCCCACCTCGCGGATGAGGAGGAAGGCCTCGTTCTCCCAGGCGAGGAGCACGTCCCCCAGGCCCCGCTCGGCGAAGGTGGTGGTGGCGCCCCTCGCGCCCGAGTCGAGCACCGGTACGTTGCGGAACAGCTTCTCCACATACGCCTGGGCCCGGGCCTCGCTACCGCCCTCGCCTCTCAGCGCCTGTCCCCACGCGGCCAGGTAGTTCCACCGCGCGCCGCCCGACGTCTTCGGGTTCGGGGTGATGACGGTGACGTCCTCGCGCACCAGGTCGTCCCAGTCACGGATGGCCTTGGGATTGCCCTCGCGCACCACGAAGACGACGGTGGACGTATACGGCGCGCTGTTGTGGGGCAGCCGTGCCTGCCAGTCCGCCGGAAGGAGCTGCGCCTTCTCGTGCAGCATGTCCACGTCGTACGCGAGCGCCAGCGTCACCACATCCGCCCGCAATCCTTCGATGACGGACCGGGCCTGTTTGCCGGAGCCTCCGTGGGACTGCTGGATGGACACCTGCTGGCCACGCGTGGCTGCCCAGTGCTTCACGAAGGCCGCGTTGAGGTCCTCGTAGAGCTCCCGCGTGGGGTCATAGGAGACGTTGAGCAACGTCACCGTCCCGTCGGGTGACGCATCACTGGAGGCGCGCGAACAGCCCGCCACGGACAGCAGCAGGGCCAACGGCATCCAGTTCCTGGCGCGCAACAGCGCGAGACGTTCCATGCGGGACCTCTGGGTGAAGCAAGGGGCCACGCGAGAAAGTCAAAAGCCCACTCCCTCGCGGGCAGTGGGCTTTCCGGAAACAGCTCAGCCAGGGGCGCTCAGGCCACTGGCGGACGGACGCCCACCGCGGATGCCGGACAGCAGCAACACGTCTGGTGGGTCGAGCGCGTCATCAGTCCCCACACGATGCCCCGGCACCCGCGACGCTGTCAACGCGACCACCCGGGCCCTCCAGGAACGCCCCTCTCCTTTTCCACCCCGCCGCGACGGTGCGCTCGCGCTTCACCCCTGACGCATCCGACGGACTGTCAGGCCGGGCCCACGTCGAGAGCGGGTCCGGTCAGCTCCCGGGAGCTCATGCCGTCACGCACGGCACCGTTTTCACCAGAGCCCTCACCCATGAACTTCCGTTTTCAATGCTGGTTGCAGCGGCACGTCAGCGGCCGGGTGACGCTCACGCCGCTGGCGCTGCGCCGTCTCGCGGTGCACGCGGACTCGCTGGAGGCCGCCACCGAGGAGCTGACGCTCGCGCTGGATGACCAACTCTCCCGCGTCCACCCGCGGCGCGTGCCGGAGTTCATCGCCCCCACCGGAGGGACGCTCGAAACAGTGGAGCTGCCCGCAATTCCCGTCTGGGGCGCCGAGCAGAATCACTTCGCGCCGCTGACGCTGTCCGCCGTGGTGGCTCCCACGCTCAACGCCTTCCTGGGCCTCCACGCGCCCCGCCTCAACAGCCACCACTGGTTCCAGGGCAAGACACTCCCCGCCGAGGCCCAGGAGCTGCTGGGAGATCGCCTGGAGGGAATGTCCGACGCGGAGCGCCTTGCCCTGCGCCCGGATGGCCCCGAGTCGCTGCTGGAAATCGAAGTGCGGGCCACCCCCGTGGCCCTGTCGGACCTCACGCCTCGCGAGCTGCACCGTGACATTCGTCCACCGCCGCGCCCTCCGGACGCGCCCGCCGACCTGGAGGACGACACGCGAGAGGACGACGAGGACGAAGACTCGGAGGCGCTGGACCTGGACAGCTGGGAGCCACGCCGCCGCACCGCGCATCGGGGCCCGGGTGAGCCGCCCGCGAAGCCGCCGCCTACGCCCACCCTGGACAGCGTCGGCGTGGCCTGGCACCGGCTCGCGCAGGAAGGGCAGCTCGACGCGGCCTACGAGCAGGATGCGCTGGTCGCCCTGCTCCGCACCCGGCTCGCGGCCAAGGACGCCGAACCGGTGGTCCTGGTGGGGCCTTCGGGCGTGGGCAAGACGTCGGTGCTCCACGCGCTCGCCCAGTCGCTGCGCGCCCCCACCGCCACCGAGGCCGAGCGCGCCCGCCCGTTCTACTTCCTCGACGGAAGCCGGCTCATCGCGGGCGAGGGCTTCTTCGGAGACTGGCAGCAGCAGGTGCTGCGCGCCTTCCGTGAGGCCACCGAGGCCCGGGCCCTGCTGTCCCTGGGCCATGCCGTGGAGCTCCTCGACGCGGGCAAGAGCGCCCACAGTGACCAGAACGTGGCCCAGCTGCTGCTCCCCCTCCTCGCGGCGCGTGACGTGGCCGTCGTGGCCGAGGCCACGGAGGAGACCTGGGCCCAGGTGGAGCAGCGCAACGCCAGCTTCGCCCGGCTCTTCTCGGTGGTGCGCGTCGCGGAGCCCGCCCCCGATGCGCTCGGCCGCATCGTCGCCAAGGTGGCGGAGGACGACGCCTTGGCCGCCGCGATGCAGGTCCAGCCCGACGCGCTCGACGAGGCGCGCTTCCTGTGCCGCCGCTTCCTCCCCTACGGCGCCCAGGTGGGCAACACCGTGGCGTTCGTGCGCCGGCTGCTGGCGTCGTGTGCCCAAGCCTCGCGCACCTCCGTCACCCGACTGGAGGCCACCCGCCAGTTCGCCTCGGAGTCCGGCATCCCCGAGCACCTGCTCCGGGACGACCAGCCGATGGAGTCCGCACACGTGCGCGACTTCCTCGCCTCGCGAGTGATGGGGCAGGACGCCGCCGTGGAGCGCGCGGCCTCCGTGGTATCCGTCCTCAAGGCCGGCATGTCGGACGTGCGGCGCCCGCTGGGGGTGCTGCTCTTCGTGGGCCCCACCGGCGTGGGCAAGACGGAGCTGTCCAAGGCGCTGGCGGAGCTGCTCTTCGGTGCGAAGGAGCGCATGGTCCGCCTGGACATGGGTGAGTACGCCGGTCCGGACGCCCTGCTGCGGTTGATGGGAGACGGAGAGACGCCGGGCTACCTCACCTCGGCGGTGCGCCGGCAGCCCTTCTGCGTGGTGCTGCTGGACGAAGTGGAGAAAGCCCACCCTGCCGTTCACGATGCGCTGCTGGGCGTCTTGGGCGAAGGCCGCCTCACCGATGCCTCCGGGCGCTTCACGGACTTCCGCAACGCCCTCATCATCCTCACCAGCAACCTGGGCGCGGACACCCTGCGCGCCCGCGTGGGCTTCGATGCGTCGGGCGGTGCTCCAGACATGGCCTCCCTTCGCGCGCACTACCTCTCCGAGGTGCAGCGCTTCTTCCGGCCGGAGATGTTCAACCGCATGGACGACGTGGTCGTCTTCTCGCCGCTGTCCGCCCCGCTGCTGCGTCGGCTGGTGGTCCGCGAGCTCGAAGCCGTGTGCCGCCGTCCAGGCCTCTCGCTCCACGATGCCCTGCTGGAGGTCACCCCCGCCGCCCAGGACTTGCTGGCCCTGCGAGGCTTCGACGCGCGGTATGGCGCCCGCCCGTTGAAGCGCGCGCTGGAGCGCGAGCTGGTGGTCCCCGTGGCGGACTGGCTCGCGGCGCATCCCCGCCTGGGGCCTGCGAGCATCACAGTGGATGCGGGAACCACGGGACTCGAACTGCGCGCCGAGTCCCTGGGCGGCGCCGCCGAGGGCGGGGGCCGGGAGGCCATCGAGCGGATCCTCGAGGAAGCAGCCACCGTGCGCGCGGAGGTCCAGCGTTGGAGCCGCTGCGCGCCCATGCGCTCCCTGCGCCGCGTCCTGGCCGTCTTCGACAAGGTCTCCCGGCACACCGCGTACTGGGAAGAACGGGCGCTGGCCGAAGAAAACTCGCGCAAGTCATCGGAGGCGCGAGCGCTGGAACAGTCGCTTCGGGAGTGCGCCCAGCAGGCGGAGGCCATCGAGGACCTGCTCTTCGAGGCCCACCTGTCCAGGACCGTGGAGCAGGTGGAGTCCCTGAGCCGCGAGGTGAGCCAGGTGAAAGCGGCCTTCGCGCGCATCCGGCAACGCATCTACTCCTCCCTCTTTCCCCCGTCACATGGCGCGACCCTCTACCTGGTGCCAGGCCGCGGCGCGTGGAGGCAGGCGCGCATGCTCGCCACGGCCTATGAGCGGTGGACCCAGAAGGCGTCCATGGAGAAGCGGCGAGGCCTGCTCGCCGTCCCCGAGCGCAAGCCCGGCGAAAAGGCCCATCGCACCCCTCCGCCGCCGCAATGGCGGTGGACCGACGATGAGACCTTCGACAAGCTCGTCGTACAACCGGTCGCCTATGCGATTCAGGTCAAGGGCGGCCCCCACGCCCTGCTGCTCGCTGGCGAGCACGGCCTGCATCGCTTCATCGAAGGCAGTCAGATTTCGATGGTGCATGCGTACTTCGAGCCGCGGCCCCTCTCGCTGTTCGACCTCGCCTCCCGGGAGGCGTTGCAGAAGCAGTTGCCGAAAAACGAGGTCCGTCAGGTGCGCCTGTCGGGCAGCGGTTCGGGCCAGGGGACGCTGACGGACCTTCGCACCGGGGTGCAGCAGCGCTTCGGCCTGGAGGGGCCTGACCTGGAGCCCCTGCTGGAGCCCTGGATGCAGTGGCGCGTCTTCAACAGCCGGGACGAGGACTGACCGACATGGACCTGAAGCTTCCCTTCGTGGTGGCCCCGCTCAGCGGCCGGCTCGTCGAGGCCTGGGTGCCCGCCTTCTTCCCGGCGCTGCACAAAGCAGGGCCCAGCCTCTCCATGCTGCGAGACGAACTCGCGCTCGCTGTCATGGAGCGCTTCGAGCGCGAGTCGCCCTCCCAGGTGGCCCAGTACCAACTTCCACCCCACTTCGCCCTCAAGCACGTCACCGTCGATGCGGAAGGAAGGGACCGGGAGAAGAACCGGCGCGTCGTCCTCCAGGGCACCATGTCCGTGCTGCTGGAGAAGTGGCCCCGTGACACCTTCTGGGTCGTTACCCCCACCCGGCTCCCCGCCGCGCGCTTCGCGCTGAACCAGCCCGCGGACCTGCCCCAGGCGCTCGCGCGCCGGCTGGTGGCGTGGTGTCTGGAACACAACCTGGACTCCCTGGACGCACACTGGGCCCAGGGCCGGGAGCAACTGGAACTCCTGGAGGTGGATGCGTATGCCCCCTCCGTCCTCCCGCGCACGCCGCCGCGACCGGCCCTGCCCGCACGACGCCGCCGGGCGAAGAACCCGGAGAAGGAAGACACCGCGCCCGAAACGCCAGAGCAGCGGGAGCAACGCCGCAACCGGCGGCGCCTCACCCTGGTGGAGCTCCGCGTCGTGGCGCGCAACCTGAGCCACGGTGCCCGAGACGGCACGCTGGAGCGCTGCTTCGGCCGCGAGGCGCTGGTTCGCGAGCTCGTGGAGGCGCTCGAAGGCCGCGAAGGCTCCGCGCTGGTGCTGGTGGGTCCCCCTGGCGCGGGCAAGACAGCCCTGATTCATGAAGCGGTGAGCCGGCTCACCGCCCGGCAGGACGCCGCGGGCGTGCGTCGCGACGTGTGGCGCGTGGACGGCAACCAGTTCATTGCAGGCATGATGTACGTGGGCCAGTGGGAGGCCCGCGCGCGGGGCGTGGTGAAGGAGCTGATGGAGGTCGGCGACCTGCTCTACGTGGACGACCTGGCCTCGCTCGTCTACGCGGGCCGCACGCGCAATGAGCGCACCAACGTCGCGCAGTTCCTGGAACCCCACATGGCCCGAGGCGAGCTCACCGTGCTCGCCGAGTCCACACCCGAGCGCTTCGAGCGCGTGCGGGAAGAAGCCCCCACCCTCGCCTCGCTCTTCCGGGTCATCCACGTCCCCGCGCTGGATGCGCGTGCCACGCTGCCCGCGCTCCTCGGCACCGTGCGAGAACTGGAAGCGGAAGGCACGGACAGTGCGGTCCGGCTCTCGCCGCTGGCGCTGGAGACCCTGCTCTCCTTGCAGGAGCGCTTCGTGTCGCACGAGGCGTTCCCGGGCAAGGCCGTCCGTCTGCTCCGCCGGGTCATGGCCCGACAGGGCGTCAACACCTCGGGCACCCGGCGCTTTTCATCGGGGGACGTCATCGACGCAATGCGGGAGCAGACGGGCCTACCGGACTTCATCCTGGGCAGCGCCCAGCCGAAGAAGCGCGAAGCGCTGACGTGGGAGATGCAGCGGCAGGTGGCGGGCCAGCCCGAAGCCGTGGAAGCCGTGGTGGACGCCATCCTCACGTTGCAGTCCGCGCTCCAGCCGTCCGACAAGCCCCTGGCCACCTACCTCTTCGTGGGCCCCACGGGCGTGGGCAAGACGGAGACGGCGAAGGCGCTCGCGCGGACGCTCTTCGGCGGAGAGCAGCGGCTCATCCGTTTCGACATGTCGGAGTTCGTCACGTCCTCCAGCATCACCCGGCTGCTCGGGCGGCCCGGCGCGCCCGACGGCGAGCTGACCACCGCGCTGCGCACCCAGCCCTTCTGCGTGGTGCTGTTCGACGAGGTGGAGAAGGCCCATCCCCGCGTGTTCGACGCCCTCCTCCAGTTCCTGGGTGAGGGACGGCTGACGGACGGAGCGGGACGCACGGTGGATGCCCGGCAGTCCGTCGTCGTGCTCACGAGCAACCTCGGCGTGCGCGAGGCCGCCACCCACACCGGCTTCCACCGCGCCGCGGACAGCGCGGAGGCGCACTACCTCTCCGCCGTGCGTGCCTGGTTCCGCCCGGAGTTCTTCAACCGGCTGGACCGGGTGGTGCCCTTCCGTCCGCTCACGCCCGCCGCGCTGCGCGTGGTGGTGGACCTCGCGCTCGAAGCCCTGCTGTCGCGCCATGGCATCCGGCAGGGCAACGTGCTGGTGGAGGTCGAGCCGCGCCTGCTGGACCTGCTGGTGGAGGAGGCCTACGACCCGCGCTACGGAGCCCGCCCCCTCAAGCGCGCACTGGAGAAGCGCCTCACCTTGCCCCTGGCCCACCACCTGGTGCGGCGGAGCGCGGACGACCTCGCGCGCGTGGAGCTGCTACGGGACGGCAACGACCTGCGCGTGTCGGTGGAGGTGTTGGTCAACGTGCCTGCGTGGGCACCCGAGCGGCCTGCCTCTGCATGGAGTCTGGCGGAGGTTTCCCGCCTGCTCGAGGAGACCCGTTCGCGGCTGGAGGCGTTGATGTCGAAGGAGGTGCCCGAGGCGGGAGAACTGGCGGAGCGACTGCACCGGCTGGCGCTCGAGGCCACGGACATCCGTGACTACGAGCTGGTCCCGCGCGACTTCCAGGACGCGCCGTCGCCTGCGTCCACCGTGAAGCAGATGCTGACGTCGCACTCGAGTCACGTGGGCCACCTGGGCCTGCGGCAGCGCCCTGCGTATGAGGAGCGCCCGCTGCACGTCTCGAACGAAGAACAGCTCCGCCGCGCACAGCCCCGGGTGTTGGCCCTTCGCGACGAGACCGCCTGGGCCGAACATCAGCTCACGCACCTGGCGCGGGGGACGGACGTCGTGACGGTGTTGGTGGAGGGGCTCGGCGACGCGACGCCATCCGCGGTGTGGACCGTGGCCCACTCCCTCCCCAGCGCGCTCGGGGAGTCGGCGATGTACCTGGAAGCCGTCCATGCCGACGGGCGCACCGAGTGGTTCCAGTCCGGAGACGAGCGGTCCGAGGACCTGACGCTTCGGCGTGTCGCCGTGCGGATGTCAGCCATCGGCCTGCGCGATGTGCTGGCGCCCCTTCGAGGCTATGCGCTGGTGGACCTCGTCCATGGCGATGGGCCGCGTCAGGTTCTGGTCCGCCTGGAGCACCTGTCCGAAGACATCGGGAGTCTGGAAGACGTGCCGCGCGTGATGGCGGCATGGGATGAGGCAGTCGTCCGCGAACGCGATGCCCGTAGGAGCGGCGCCGCGTCAGTGGGCGCGGCCAGCCACGTCATCCTGCGTGGCCGCGAGGGTGTCACGACTGGACGGCCGCACGACTCGACCGAACTCACGCACGTCGCGAGCGGACGCCGCCCCAGGGAGGCGCTCGCATGGGCCGCGAGGGTGCTCCGGGAACCAGCCAGGGACACGACTGACATGGAAAAGAACGTCCACCTCTTCGTGCGCACCTATCCCGGGCTGGGCGTGGCGGCGCATGTCCTCACCCACCCGCACCTGGCGGCCTTCGCGCCGACGCTGCACGCCGCGAGGCTCGACATCGCGGCGGTGGTGGGACGGCTCCTCAAGCGAGGAGCGCTCTGGGACGAGGAGACCCACTGGAGCGATTTGCGCCAGCGGAAGACGACGCTGACGGTGCGCGCGCTCGAACACGGGAAGATGCTGTCCGTTCCCCTGCGCCTCACCGTGCTCACGCACGGGGTGAAGGCCCGCACCGCACGCAAGGGAGCACCGGCGCGCCAGTCCCTGCGCGTGTGGGTGCCTCGCGTGGACGTCAAGGGCACGCTGCACGATGCGGCGGACCTGGAGCCCTTCGTCGAGGAGCTGGTCCGCCACGAGCTCTATCTCGCGTCGCTCGACCGGCTGCACTCGCTGGCCTACGTGGGCGAGGAACAGGTAGAGACGCTGTCAGTGCCCGTCCGCTTCCGGGACACGCCGCGTGCCCGCGCGCTCGATGCCGCGAAGCCGCAGCGGCGGCAGGCGCCACCACCGGGGCTCGCGGAAGCCAGCCGGTGTCTCAATGAGGAAGCCCGCGCGGGTTTGCTGGAACGCGCCTGGGAACGGGACCTGGAGGTGTCCCGGCTCGCAGAGGCCGTCACCTCGCGCACCCGAGCCAGCGTGCTCCTGGTGGGCCCGTCGTCCGTGGGCAAGACGGCCCTGGTTCATGAGCTCGTGCACCGTGCGGAGGCGGCCACCACGGGTTCGCCGCTTCACGGGTTGGAGGTCTTCAGCTCCTCCGGAGGCCGCATCATGGCGGGCATGCGCTACCTGGGGCAGTGGCAGGAGCGCGTGAAGCACATGGTGGAGGCCCTGCGTGTTCGCCGGGCCGTGCTGCACCTCGACAGCCTGTCGGAGCTGCTGTCCCTGGGGAGCGGCGACACGGGGCTGGATGTGGCGCGTCAGTTGCTCCCCGCATTGGAAAGTGGCGAAGTCTCTCTCGTCCTGGAGGCGACACCGGAGGACGTGGCCCGCGCGGAGCGGACCCACGCCGCGTTCCTGCAATCGCTCCGGCACATCGCCGTGGCACCCCTTTCGGCCCAGGCCGCACGCACCGCGCTTCAGCAGGCCTCGCATCGGGTGGGCCGCGCTCGCAAGGTGCGCTTCACGCCCGACGCACTGGACCGCGCCAGCGAACTCACGGAGCGCTTCGGCTCGGGCCCTTCGCCCGGAGGCGCGATGTCCCTGCTGCGCGCCGCCAGCACGGAGCCCGGCGCGACCGGAGAAGTGAACGCCGCTTCGGTGACGCGCGCCTTCTGCACCCGGACCGGGTACCCGCTCGAGCTGGTGGACTCCGCCATCCGGTTGGACCCGGATGCCCTGCTCCGCCGCTTCCGCGAGCGCGTGGTGGGCCAGGACGAGGCCACCCTCCTCCTGCGCAACCTGGTCGTCACGCTGAAAACGGGCCTGGCGGACCCCTCGCGTCCGCTGGGCGCCTTCCTGCTGCTGGGTCCCACCGGCGTGGGCAAGACAGAGTCGGCGCTCGCTTTGGCGGAGTACCTGTTTGGCGACGTGGCCCGGCTGGCGCGCTTCGACATGGCGGAGTACGCCGCGCCTGGCAGCGCCACCCGGCTGGTGGGAGAAGCGGGAGGCCAACAAGGCAGCCTGGCGCGGCGCGTCCGCGAGCAGCCCTTCGGCGTGGTGCTGCTGGACGAAATCGAAAAAGCGGATGCGGGCGTCCATGACCTGCTGTTGCAGGTGCTTGGCGAAGGCCGGCTCACGGACGCCACTGGCCGCACCGTCAGCTTCCGCAACACCGTGGTGCTGCTCACCAGCAACCTGGGCGCGGACAGCGCGGGGCGCTCGCTGGGCTTCGGGGAGCGCGGCGCCCTGGAGCGGGCGGCGCACTACCTGGGGGCCGCGGCGGCCTTCTTCCGGCCGGAGCTGCTGAACCGGTTGGACCGGGTGGTGCCCTACCGCGCGCTCACGGAGGACGTCATTGAATCACTCGCCCGGCGCGCGCTGGAGGCGGCCCTCTCTCGCGAGGGGCTCAGCCGCCGGGGCGTGAAGGTGACCTTCGGCGAGGACGTGGTGAAGCACCTGGCGCGCAGCGGCTTCGACGCACGCTATGGGGCCAGGCCTCTCAAGCGCGCCGTGGAGCAACAGGTGGTCGCGCCCCTGGCGCGGTGGTTGGCGGCTCAGGCCACCTGCGCTCCGCCCCAGGTGGTGCTCCGCGTGGGGGCTGAGGGGCGGATTGCGTTGAGCGGCCTCGAATGACCTCCGAGGCCGCCCAGGCCAGCGATGGACGCTGTGCGGTGCGACCTAGACCTTGAAGTTCTGGGCCACGAAGTCCCAGTTCACGAGGTGCGTCAGGAACGTCTCGATGAACTTCGGACGCGCGTTCCGGAAGTCGATGTAATACGCGTGCTCCCACACGTCGATGGTCAGCAGGGCCTTCTGGCCGTGCTTCATCGGCAGGTCCGCGTTGCCCGTCTTGGTGACCTTGAGCTTGCCGCCCTCCAGCACCAGCCAGGCCCAGCCCGAGCCGAATTGCGTGGCCGCGGCGGTGGAGAACTCCTCCTTGAACTTCTCGAAGGAGCCGAAGTCACGGTCGATGGCCGCCGCGAGCTCACCCGTCGGCTTGCCGCCGCCAGCGGGCTTCATGCACTGCCAGAAGAAGGTGTGGTTCCACACCTGCGCGGCGTTGTTGAACACGCCACCGTCGCTGTTGAGGATGACCTCCTCCAACGACTTGTTCGCCTCCGGCTTGCCGTCCAGGAGCTTGTTCAGGTTGTTGACGTAGGCGGCGTGGTGCTTGTCGTGGTGGAACTCGAGCGTCTCCGCGCTCATGTGCGGCGCGAGGGCGTCCTTCTTGTAAGGCAGATCAGGCAACGTGAACGGCATGGTCGTTTCCTTTCGGTGTGAGAGGTCAGGCGCCATCGCTATCAGACGGCGGCAGAGAGGTCACGGTTCGATAGCCCCGCGCCCAATAAAGAAGGGGCTCCTGCGGACGTCCCTCATGAAGACGTGTGACGCGGCCGACAATCAGCGTGTGGTCACCGTAACGGTGCAGGCCATGGACCTGGCATGACAGCCCCACCAGGCTGTCCCGCACGAAGGCGTCCGCGTCGAAGAACTGCGCATCCAGTTCCCCCTTCGCGCACTGCACGGAGATGGAACGTTGTGCGGCGGACAGGATGCTGAGCGTGAAGACGCCGGAGACCTCCACCCGCTTCAAGGTGCGGGACGCATCCGACAACGCCACCACCACCAGCGGCGGGTCCAGCGACAGGGAACTGAAGGAGCTCACCGTCGTCGCCCGCAGGCCTTCGGTGTCCCGTATCGCCACCACGGCCACGCCGCTGGCCCACCGGGCCATGGCATCCCGGAAGCCGCGCGCGTCTACACCTTCTGGCGTGCTCTGCGTCATGCCCCCTGGATACAGGCGCTCCGCCCACCTGTCATCACACCTGCCAATAGATTGGCGGGTTGTTGTTCCAATGGCAGGGGTCTGGTGTACCCACCAGAAGACCTGCCCTGAACGAAGTCAACGGACCTCCGTGGTCTGCGAATGACCCATACCTGGAGTGAATCCACCCAAGTCCCCCGCGCCTCCGCCTTCTCAATGAGGACGGAACGATGCGTCGGAGCCGGAAGGGAGCACTGCTGTGGAGCATTCCGCTGGGCGTGCTGAGTGCCTGCGGTGGAGCACCTGACGCAGCCCGCGCCCGAAACCCGAGGCGCGCCGTCCTGGTGCCTGGAGCCCCCAGGCACCGGACATGACACTCAGACGGCCAGCGTGCGGGACACCGGCAGCTCGCGGATGCGCGTGCCCGTGAGCGCGAAGATGGCGTTGATGATGGCGGGCGCCACCGGAGGCACGCCGGGCTCACCAATGCCCCCGGACGGCAGCTCACTGGGGACGATGTCGACATGAATCTTCCGCGGCGCCTCGCCGATGCGCACCAGCTTGAGGTCGCGGAAGTTCGACTGCTCCGTCACGCCGCCCTTCATGGTGACGGCGCCATGCAACGCGATGCTCATGCCGAAGATGATCGAGCCCTCCATCTGGGAGCGCACGCGTTCCGGATTGAGAATCGTCCCGGCATCCACCGACACCCACGCCTCGTCGACGCGGATGCGCCCCTGGTCATCCTTGACCACCGAGGCCACCACGGCCACGTAGCTGAGGAAGCTGCGGTGCGCGGCGAGCCCCAGCGCCCGGCCATTCGCCTTGCGCGCGTCCCAGCCGGACATCGCCGTCACGCGCTCGATGACGCCGCGCAAGCGCCCCGCGTCCACGGGGTGGTCCTCCACCGACGCGCCGTAGTTCCGCAGCGCGGTGATGCCCAGCTCCTGGAGCGACGCCTTGCGCGGCGGCCCCAGCACCTCCAGGAGCATGTCGCGCGAGTCCGTGCCACGAAGGTGCGCCAGCTCGTCCACGAAGGCGTTCACGGAGAAGGCGTGGAAGATGTTGTAGACGGACCGGAGCCAGCCGATGCGCACGTGCGGAGGCGCCTCGCAGGTCTCCGCCCGGACGTTGGGCACGGAGAGCGCCAGGTCGAGCACGCCCTGCTGGAGATCCGACGGGCTGGGCCGCGTGGCCTGCGCGAAGGTGGACGCGATGGGCGGGAACGCGGTGCGGTGCCGCCACGCGATGACCTTGCCGGATGCATCCAGCCCAGCGGTGAGCTGCTGCGCGCTGACGGGGTGGTAGTAGTCGTGCCGGACGTCGTCCTCGCGCGTCCATTGCACGCGCACCGGAACGCCCGCTTCCTTCGCCAGCCACACCACCTCGGCGATGAAGTCCGCCTTGGACTTGCGGCCGAAACCTCCGCCCAGGAACGTGACGTGGACCTGGACCTTCTCCTCCGGCAGCTCCGCCGTCGTTGCCGCCACGCTGCGCGCGGCCTGCGGATGCTGTGTGGGCGCCCAGACCTCACACGTCCCGTTCTCCACTCGCGCCAGGGCCACGGGAGGCTCCATGGGAATGTGGGACTGGTGGGGAACGTGGTACTCGGCCTGAACGACGCGGGCGGCGGAAGCGAGCGCCGCGTCGATGTCACCGACGTTGCGCGCCACCGTTCCTGGCTCGCGAATCGACGCCGTCAGCAGCTCCCGGTACGTCGTCGAGTCATAGGAGGCGTTCGGCCCCTCCTCCCAGGTGATGTCCAGGGCCTCGCGCCCGCGCATCGCCGCCCAGGTGTTCTCCGCGAGCACCGCGACGCCGCCCCAGAACTGGAACGTGTAGGGCGGCTTCGGCGCGGGCAGCTCGAGAACCTTCTTCACCCCGGGCACCGCGAGCGCGCGGGTGGCGTCGAAGCGAACGACCTTGCCGCCCACGACAGGCGGGCGCGCCACCACGGCGATGAGCATGCCCGGCAGACGGATGTCGGCGCCGAACACCGCGGTTCCCGTCACATAGGCCGGGCCATCCAGCAGCGGCATGGGCCGGCCCGCCATCCGCAGCTCACTCTTGGGCCGCAGCTTGACGTCCTTCGCCTTCGGGATGGGCAGCCTCGACGCATCGGCCACGAGCTCGCCAAAGCCCAGCGAGCGCTTGCCGTCGCGGAGGAACACCGCGTGGTCGCGGGCCTCGCACGCCTCCGGCTTCACCTTCCAGCGGCGGGCGGCGGCGGCCACCAGCATCACCCGAGCGGTGGCACCCATGCGGCGGATGTCGTCGTACACGCCCCGCACGCTGCTGGAGCCGTCCGTGTTCTGGTCGCCGTAGACCTTGTCACCGTCGGCCTGGGCCACCGTCACCCGCGCCATGTCCGCGCCCATCTCATCGGCGACGAGCACCGGCAGCGAGCTGCGCACGCCCTGCCCCATCTCCGAGCGGGCACAGACGATGGTGACCGCTCCGTCCGGAGCCACGTGGACGAACACGTTCGGGTTCAACCCCGGAGCGCCCTTCGCCGTGGAGGCATTACTGGCCGCCGCGGCCAGGCCCCCGGAGAAGACACCCAGGGCGAGCCCTCCCACGGACAGATTCAGCCCTTCCAGGAACGAGCGCCGGCTAATCAACGTGAGCAGCTTCGTCATGGCGGCCTCGTCACTCCTCGGACATGCCCGCGGCCTTCTTCACGGCCGAGCGGATTCGCGTGTACGTCCCACACCGGCAGAGGTTGCCTGCGAGCGACTGGTCGATCTCCTTGTCGGACGGCCGCGGCTTCTTCGCCAGCAGCGCCGCCGCGCACATGATCTGCCCCGCCTGGCAGAAGCCACACTGCGGCACACCCAGCTCCACCCAGGCCTTCTGCAGCGGGTGGTTGCCGTCGGGCGACAGCCCTTCGATGGTCGTCACCGAGTGCCCCTCCGCGCGGCGGAGGGGTGTCACGCACGCGCGGACCGGCAGCCCGTCGAGGTGGACGGTGCACGAGCCACACAGCGCCTGGCCGCAGCCGTACTTCGTGCCGGTGAGCCCGAGCACGTCCCGCACCGCCCACAGCAGCGGCATCTCCGGGTCGACGTCCAGTTCCTTCTCCTCACCGTTGATGCGAACGCGAACCGTCACGGCCGTGCCTCCTCGCTCGGGCACTCCGAGCCCGTCTCCACCCAGGCCGCGACGATGGCACCGAACTGCGCCTGCGTCCCCGGAGCGGGCTCACGCCCCGAGCCCGGGTTCCATCCCCAGGCCACCAATGCGTCGTGGGCGTTGTGTTCAATCATCTGCTCGGGCGTCTTGCCGCCGTTGCGCTTCATGTCATTGAGCTGCTCGCACACCTCACGAGGACTCTTCCCCACCCACGCCATTTCGATGGGGGCGACATGCCACTTCGGCGCGCCGGGCATGCGTGCCAGGTCTTGGTTCTTGTCCTGGTGGCAGCTGATGCACTCCATGCCCACCACACCCTGGTCCTCGGGGCCGCGCACCACGGGCGGGTCATGAAGCTGGCCGTCGTCACCTTGCAGCGGGCTGTCACCCGCCGGGTGACAATTCGCGCACCGCGGGTGGAAGAAGACGCGGCTGGCCTCCAGGAAGAGCGCGCGGGAGCGCTCCTTCCGGTCCAGGATGGCCGCGAAGGCTTCCACGGGTCGCAGCGCGTTGGGGGCAACCTGGGGCAGCGCGGGAATCTGCGCCGCCGCGGCATCGGGCTCCCGCTTGCACCCTCCCGCCAGCAGGAGGGCGGAGAGCGAGGCCATGACCGGAAGAGATGGCTGCATCACGCCAAGGCTCCGGCATGTCTGTACCAACTACAAGGCGAATGTTCGGGGGCCAGGATGACCCCACACGTGACGGTTCAGTGAACGGCACTCGCTTCAGCCTGCGCGCCTTCCGCCTCAGCGGCCTCCACTTCGTCGAACCGGAATTTTCCGTCCTTGAAGTCCGCTCTCACGCGGCTGTTCTCATGGATGTCGCCCGAGATGAGCTTCTCCGCGAGCGGCGCCTCGATGGCGCGCTGGATTTCACGCCGCAGCGGACGCGCGCCGAAGGTAGGGTCCCAGCCCTTGTCCACCAGCGCTTCCAGCGCCGCGGGCGTCACCTCCAGCGCGATGCCCTGGCCGTGCAGCAGGCGGCGCGTCTTCTCCAGCATCAAGTCCACGATGGCGCGCAGCTGCGCGCGGTTGAGCGGCTCGAAGACCACCGTCTCGTCGATGCGGTTGAGGAACTCGGGCGGGAAGTGCCCCTTGAGCACGCCCATGACGCGCTCCCGCATGCGCTCCTGCGGTTCCTTGCGCGCGGTGGACTCCTGGATGAGGTGTGAGCCCAGGTTGCTGGTGCCGATGATGACGGTGTTCTTGAAGTTCACCACCGTGCCCTGCGCGTCCGTGAGCCGCCCATCATCGAGCACCTGGAGCAGCATGTGGAACACGTCGGGGTGGGCCTTCTCCACCTCGTCGAAGAGGAGCACGGAGTAGGGCCGCCGCCGCACGGCCTCGGTGAGCTGCCCGCCCTCCTCATAGCCGACATAGCCCGGCGGCGCGCCCACCAGCCGGCTCACGGTGTGCTTCTCCATGTACTCACTCATGTCGAAGCGGATGAGCGCCTTCTCGTCACCGAAGAGCAGCTCCGCCAGCGTCTTCGCCAGCTCCGTCTTGCCCACGCCCGTGGGGCCCAGGAAGAGGAAGGAACCGATGGGGCGCGACTCGTCCTTGAGCCCCGCCCTCGCCCGCCGGATGGCCTGGGACAGCACGCGGATGGCCTCGTCCTGACCGATGACGCGCTCATGCAGCCGCGACTCCAGCTCCAGCAGCTTCTTGCGCTCATCCTCCGTCATCTGCGTCACGGGGATGCCCGTCATGCGCGACAGCACCTCCGCCACGTCCTCCGCGCGGACCTCCGGCGTCTCACTGGACTTCTGCGTGCGGCGCTCCTTCTGCGCGCTCTGGACCTCGCGCTCGGCGGCGTTCAGCTTCGACTCCAGCTCCTGGATGCGCGGCCCCGCCTTCCGGCCGCGTGCCTCATCGAGCGAGCGCTTCACCTTCACCACCTCATGCTCGGCGTTCACCAGTCGCTCCGGTGGCAGCGTGAGCCGCAAGCGCACGCGGGCCGCGGCCTGGTCCACCAGGTCGATGGCCTTGTCCGGCAGGAAGCGCCCGGTGACGTAGCGGTCCGACAGCTCCACCGCCGCCACCAGTGCCGCGTCCGCGATGCGCACGCGGTGGTGGGATTCGTAGCGGTCCTTGAGGCCTCGCAGAATCTCGATGGCCTGCTCGGCCGTCGGCTCCGGGACGACCACGGGCTGGAAGCGGCGTTCGAGCGCCGCGTCCTTCTCGATGCGCTTGCGGTACTCGTCCAGCGTCGTCGCGCCAATGACGTGCAGCTCGCCGCGCGCCAGGGATGGCTTGAGCATGTTGCCCGCATCCATGGCGCCCTCCGCCGCGCCCGCCCCGACGATGGTGTGAACCTCGTCGATGAAGAGGACGATGTCGTCGCTGTGCTCCTTCACCTCGTCCATGACCTTCTTCAGCCGCTCCTCGAACTCGCCGCGGTACTTGCTGCCCGCGAGCAGGCCGGACAGGTCCAGTTGCAGCACGCGCTTGTCGCGCAGCGTGTCCGGGACCGCGGCGGAGATGATGCGCTGGGCAATGCCCTCCACGATGGCCGTCTTGCCCACGCCCGGCTCACCAATGAGCACGGGGTTGTTCTTCGTGCGGCGCGAGAGGATTTCGAGCGTGGTCTCGATTTCGTTGGCCCGCCCCACCACCGGGTCCAGCTTCCCTTCCGAAGCCAGGCTCGTGAGGTCGCGGCAGTACTCGTCCAGCGTGGGCGTGGGCGACCGGCGTGCCTCGGATGAAGGTGCCAGCGCTTCCGCGACGGCAGCGCGCGCCTTGCCGTGCTGGGCCCCCTGCTCGCGCAGAATCTCCGACGCCAGTCCTTCCCCTTCATGCAGCAACCCCAGCAGCACGTGCTCGGGGCCCACGTAGGAATGCCCCAGTTCGTAGGCCTCCTGGTACGCGAGCTCCAGGGCGCGCTTCGCATGCGGCGACAGCTCGGGACGCTCCATGGGGCGCTTTCCACGGCGCATCTCGGACTCGGCGCGCTCGGCGACGCGGGCCGGGTCCAGCTTCATGCGGCTGAGCGCGGTCCGGCCCAGCGGGTCCTTCGCGAGCGCCACCAGCAGGTGCTCCGTGTCGATGGAAGCCGCCCCCGCGCTTCGCGCCGCCTCGAAGGCCGCTTCCAGCACGCGCCGCGTCTCATCGGAGAAGGCCTCGGTGATGTCGTAGCGCTCCACCGGCTGCTGAAGTGAACGCGACAGCCCCCCGAAGTCCTCGTCTCCGAAGTCACTGAAGAACTGGTCGAAGAGCGACGTGCCCAGGCCCATGCGGCCGAAGCGCGAACGCTGGCTGCTACAGATGTCACACAGTGACTCGGTGGTCCGCCGGTTCCCCATGACGCGGGTGACGCGGGTGGTCGCCGGGCGTTGGTGGCAGAGGTCGCAGACATTGGCCATGATTTGGGGTCCCCCGAACGACGGTTCAACGCCAACGCTAGGGACGGCCGGTGCGCCTCACCTCGGCCCCAGGGCAGGGCCGGGCGTCCAAGGTGGCCCCCTGTTGCAGGGGACGCTAACCTGCCGGAAGAGTCGCTCTTTCCATGCCCTCTGGGAGTCCCGACATGTCCGAGCAGAAGCCCCGCCTGAAGCGCCCCGTGGAGAATGTCCGCGCCGAGCTGCTCGCGGACCCAGACACCCAGCGCATCGCGAAGTCCCTGGATATGGAGCTGGAGGCCTACGTCGAGCTGGTCCTCGACTACGCCCAGAACCCGGACAAGGAGCCAACGCTCATCGTTGCCCCGGACGAGGAGCTGCGCGCCGCCGGCTACAACCCGCCGACCACCCAGGACGTCGCCAACTTCTTCATCGCCGCCGCCAATGGCGAGCTGGGCATTGGCCCGCCCAAGTCCTATTACAGTGGTTTCGAAGGGAAGCAGGACGACGCGAACAAGCCGTCACTCCGGGGGGATGAGGGCCAGGAGCCCGTGAAGGTGGACGAGGAGACCAGCCAGAAGCTCCGCCAGCACGTGCCCAAGGGCGGGCCTGATCGCGTTTAGGCGGATTTGACGCAACTTTCCCCCGCGCTCCCCGACAATCCTTACATTCACCCCCTTTCACAGAGGTTCCCCCATGTCCGTTGGCGGCGCAGGTGGTTCGAACGGTAGCCGTGGCTCGAATGGCGCGAGCAGTGCTGGCCGGAGCGCCGCTGCGGGTGCGGCCAACGCGGCGGGCAAGGCGGCGGGCGGTATCGCGGGCGCGCTGGGCGGTATCGGCAAGGCGCTGGGCGGCATCGGCAAGGCGGTAGGCGGCCTGGCGAACAGCATCGGCGGCATCGCCGGCAAGATTGGCAGCGCGCTGAGCCAGGTGTCCGGCCTCGTCGACAAGGCGATGAGCGCCATCACCGGCCCCCTCAAGAGCATGATTGGCGGCCTGCTGGACAAGATGCCCTTCGGCATCGGCCAGCTCGCCAAGCCGTTCGTCGACAAGTTCATCGACAACGGGCTGGCCATGGTCGCCGGCGGTCCGCTGGGTGGCGTTGCCTCGATGTTCGGCAAGGCCGGCACCGTGGGCAAGCTGGCGGACATGGTGGAGACGGTCCGCACGGGCGCGAAGACGGTGGGCGACATCGCCGAGGGCCGCTTCAACGCCCAGCAGATGGCGGCCTTCGCCCAGGCCCAGCTGATGCGCGGCCTGTAATCCCGAATCGACGGGTGAAGCCTCCAGGGCCAGCTCCCACGCATGTGGGGGTTGGCCCTTCGTTCGTTTCCGAGTCCGTGTGCGCCCGCACGCTGAGTGGCCACCCGGGGCACAAGGCCGCTTGTTGCTGGCGACCCCCGCCCGCAGCCGTTAAGGAGGGCCTCTCCCGCGCCGGCGTCTTCATGCGAACCACTCATCGTCCCCTCACCACCTTGGCCCTGGCCTTGAGCCTCTTCATGGCCGCCTTGGAAGCCACTGTCGTTTCCACGGCCATGCCCACGGTGGTGGGCGAGCTGGGCGGCATCCAGCACTACGCGTGGGTCTTCACCGCGTACATGCTGTCCTCCACCATCACCGTGCCCATCTACGGGAAGCTGGCGGACCTCTACGGCCGCAAGCCCGTGCTCCTGTTCGGCATCGTGCTGTTCCTCGTGGGCTCCATCGCCAGTGGCCTGTCCACGTCCATGGCCATGCTCATCGGCTTCCGGACGCTCCAGGGTCTGGGCGCGGGCGCCATGCAGCCGGTGGCGCTCACCATCATCGGGGACATCTACACGCTGGAGGAGCGCGCGAAGGTCCAGGGCGCGTTCAGCGCGGTGTGGGGCATCGCGGGCCTGATCGGCCCCATCACCGGCGGCTTCATCGTGAAGTACTTCACGTGGCACTGGGTCTTCTTCATCAACGTCCCGGTGGGCGTGGGCTGCCTCGTCCTGCTCTTGAGCTACTTCCATGAGCGCGTGGAGCGGAAGCCCCAGAAGCTGGACTACGCGGGCGCCGCGCTGCTCACCGGCTGGGTGGTGGCGCTGCTCGTCGGCGTGCAAGGCGTGGGCGTGAATCTGTGGGGCCTGCCCGTGGCGGCCGTGCTGCTCGCGGCCTTCGTCGCCGTGGAGCGCAAGGCGGCCGAGCCCATCATCCCCATGTCCATCTTCAAGGTGCCGGCCATCGTCATCTCCTCCATCGCGGGAGCGCTCTTCTCCGCGGCGATGTTCGGGGCCACCACCTACGTTCCGCTCTTCGTCCAGGGCGTCCTGGGCGGAACGCCCACCGAGGCCGGCGGGATGATTACGCCGATGATTGTCGGCTGGCCGCTGGCGGCCCTCGTCGCTGGGAAGC
This sequence comes from Myxococcus virescens, assembly GCF_900101905.1. Classification (NCBI taxonomy): domain Bacteria; kingdom Pseudomonadati; phylum Myxococcota; class Myxococcia; order Myxococcales; family Myxococcaceae; genus Myxococcus; species Myxococcus virescens. The sequence goes on from NZ_FNAJ01000013.1 coordinate 52,279, forward strand.
TGCTGCTCAAGACGGGCTTCCGCCCGCTCATCGTGGGCGGGCTGGGATTGACGGTGGTAGGCACGACGCTGATGGCGCTGCTCCTGGGGCCCCAGGCGCCCAAGCTGGTGCCGGAGGTCGCCATGGGCCTGTTCGGCATCGGCATGGGCTTCGCGTCCACCGCGCTGCTCATCGCCGTGCAGACCAGCGTGGGCTGGGAGCTGCGCGGCGTGGCCACCGCCAGCAACATGTTCTTCCGCACCATCGGCGGCGCCATTGGCGTGGGGTTGATGGGCGGCGTCATGGTGTCGCAGCTCCTCAAGGACCCGACGGTGCCGATTTCGGCGGCCAACGCATTGATGAGCCCCGACCATGGCCAGGACCTGCCCGCGGACCTGCTGGCGACGCTGAGCGGCGCGCTGGGCACCGGGCTGAGCATCAATTTCTGGCTCATCTGCGCCTTCACCGTGGCCGCCTTCACCGCGGGGCTGTTCTTCCCCAAGGTGTCACGCACCACGACGGTGGCCTCCACCGAGGTGGCGGCGCCGCACTGACGTCCGTGCGGCGCCCCGTGCGTCGCTCAGAGGCCGTCAATCATCCGCAGGGCCACGTCCGGCATGAACGTGCCTGCGGGTGTGTTGGGCGCGACGCCGCACTGGCCGTCGGAGTCTCCGGGGACCTTGATCCACAGGGTCATCTCCGCGCCGCCCACGCCCACCTGGTTCGTCGTGCCAATCTTGCGGCCGGCGGGGTTGCACCACTCCCCGTTGGAGCCATTGCCGTTGCGGCTGGTGTCCACCACGAAGGGCCTGGTGTAGCCGTACCGGCTGTTCAGCGAGCTGTTGACGGAGCCCGCGTACGAGGCCGACTGCGCGGTGGTGTAGAAGTTCGACACGTTGAGCGCGAAGCCTCGCACGTTGCGCACGCCCATGTTCTCCAGTCGCTGGGCCATGGTGTCCGCGTTGATCCACAGGGCGTTGCCCGCGTCCAGGTAGGCCCACGTGTTCGGCGCGCGATCCCTGAACTGCTCGGTGGCGTAGCGAATCAGGCTGATGCGCGTCTGCCGCTCGGCGTCGTTCGCCAGGCAGTCGAGCTGGGCGACGGCGTCCGGCTCGATGATGACGACGGCGGGACGGTTGCCAATGGCGGCGGCGAAGGACGAAATCCACGTCCGGTACGCCTCCGGCGACCCCGCGCCTCCGCCCGAGTGGCTCCCGCAGTCTCGGCCAGGGATGTTGTAGGCCACCAGCACCGGCAGCTTGTCCGCCGCGTCCGCGGCCGAGACGAAGCTGGACACCGCCGTGGTGATGTCTCCGCTCCAAGCGGCGAACCAGCGCGCGGCCAGGTTGTTCGCGATGGAGGACTGGATGCGCGCAGCGCGCGAGTCCCCGCTGTTGGCCCGGACCCAGTTGGCGGGGTTGGAGTTCGGGTCGATGTAGAAGCCGCTCGTCATCGCCAGCGGCCCGCCGCCTCCGCCGCCGTCCTCCGTGGTGAGCGAGATGTCATCGATGAACGCGCTGAACCCCGTCGCGCGGCCTCCCATCTGGAAGGTGACCTGTCCCGCCTGCGTGGCCAGCGTCGACGTGAAGGGGAACGTGAAGTGCCGTGACGTGCCGTCCAACGTAATCTGCCGGTCCAGCGGCGCGGTGTACGGCGCGCTCTCCAACTGCACCGTCACACGGACCGTCGTCGTCACCGAAGCAGAAGCGGTGAAGGACAGCGTGTACGCCCGGCCATTCACCAGCGGAATGTCATCCTGGCCAATCAGCGCGTCCCAGGGGTTGGCCGTCCCACCCCCCACGTCCACGCGCAGGCGGGCGTTCTCCACACGGGACTGTGTGTTGGGGCCGCTCCACCAGGGCGACACGGTGCCGCCGTTGAAGGTGCCATTGGAGACGAGCTCGGTCAGCGCGTCGGTGCGACTGCCGAGCGCCTCGGCCTCCTTCGGGGCGGGTGGCTCCGAGGGACCACAGCCAGTCGTGAGGGCCGCCGCGAGCATCAGCGCGGCCGGAGCGGTGAAGCGACGAAACGGCGAGACGGCGGTGTTACTGGGTTGCACGAAGCCATTCCTCCCGCCCGCGCGAGGGCGCCAGGGAGCGGCGCCCGGAGTGACGCGGGCTGTGTCGAGTGCGTGGCCCGTGGGTGGCCCCGCGAGCACGCGAAGCCACACTTGCACGTTTTTCTTGTTTTTCAGCCCTTCAATCCACAGCGTTCACCGAAGTGCGCGCAGATGAACAGGCGGGACGCGGTACTCCGAGGCCTGCTCCACCACGCGGCCCAGGCGCAGCAGCAGGTGCTCCTCGTAGGGGCGGCCTGTGAGCTGGACGCCCACCGGGAGCCCCTCTTCGTCGAAGCCTGCTGGCACCGACAGCGAGGGGAAGCCCGTCAGGTTGGCCAGGCGCACGAAGCGCATCAGGGCATCGACGACAGGCAGGTTCGACTCGCCATCCGGAAGCGCCGCCTCCGGAATGAGGGGCGCCGTGGTGGCCGTCGTCGGCGTGACGAGGACGTCCACGCCCGCCATTTGCGCCAGCAGCTCACGCGTCAGGCGATGCCGGTGCCGCAGGGCATGCACCAGGTCCGTGGCCCGGAAGTGCCGGCCAATGGCCAGGTTGGTGCGCGTGTCGAGCCCGAACTCCGACGGATGCGCCTTCACATGGGGAAGCATCACCTCCGACATCTCGCTCAGGATGATGCAGCTGTGGGTCCACAGCACGGTGTTGAGGTCGGGAGGCGGAATCTCCACCACGCGCGCGCCCGCGGCCGACAGTGCGGCCACGGCTTCCTTGCAGCGGGCGACGACGTCCGTGTCGGCGTCCTCGAAGTAGTCCCAGCAGATGCCCAGCCGCACGCCGCTCAGGCCGTCATCCTCGTAGCCAGACAGGTGATGCGGTGACTGCCCCTGTGAGACGAGGTCGTGTCCATCCGGCCCCGCGAGCACCGCATACGCCGCGGCGACATCGTCCACGGTGAGCCCCATGGGCCCCACGTGGCCCACGTTCCAGCACAGTGGCGGTACGCCCGTCTCCGGGATGCGGCCCCACGTCGCCTTGAGGCCCACGATGCCGCACAGGGCCGCGGGGATGCGGATGGAACCGCCGCCGTCGGCACCGATGCTCAAGGGGCACAGGCCCGCGGCCACGGCGGCGGCGGAGGCACTGGAGCTGCCACCGGTGATGCGGCCCGTGTCCCAAGGGTTGCGAGCGGCGCCGTGATGGGGATTCAACCCGATGGGGTTGATGCCAATCTCATTCATGTTGGCCTTGCCGAGGATGATGGCGCCCGCGGCCTTGAGCCGGGCCGCCACCGTCGAGTCCGCGGCGGCCACCTGCGTGCGGAACCGCGTGCCCAGCGTGGTGGGGAACCCGGCCAGGTCGACCTCGTCCTTCAGCACGACGGGAATGCCGTCGAGCACACTCAGCGGACGCCCCTCGCGCAGCCGCTCGGAGGACGCCTCTGCGGCCCGGTGCACCTCGTCCGGCTTGCGGGCGATGAACAAGCCCAGGCGCTGCTTCCCACTGTCCATCCGGGCAATGGACTCATGAATTCGATTCACCACGGCCACCGGGTCCGTGGCGCCCTCGCGGTAGGCGCGGACATAGGCCGCGACGCTCTCACGCTCCGGCGGACTGGCGGACGCGGCGATGGCGCGCGCGGCCTGCTCCGTGGGCGTCTGCGGCTCCGTGGCGGCGGTGCCCTGGGGCAACGGAAACTGGAGCGGCGGCGCGTCCCCCGCCGAGAACTCACGCCATCGCTCGATGCCGCTGTCCCGCGTCAGCTTGTCCAGCATCACCGACCCGACGCCGCTCTCGAGGGCGTTCACGAAAGCCTTGAGCGCCAGGCCCGACACACGGGGCGCCTTCACGGGATTGCGTTGGTAGGTCATGGCGCCGCAGCCTATCCCCGAGCCGGCCATCCCGCATGGGCGATGGTGGCCAATTCAGCGGCACGCATCGTTCGCGTCTTCGTGGACTTCGTGGCTACGCTCTTCCCTCGGTGAGCAGGGACGGAGTCGCTGGACAGGGCCCATGGAGGGCGTGGGTTGCCGGAGTTCGCGAGTTGGAGGAGCTTCATGCACAGGGCAGATGGCGCACGACACAGCTCACTCGATACCGTTCTGCGCGAGCGGTTCGGCCTGACGGACTTCCGCCCTGGCCAACGTGAGGTCCTCGATGCGCTGCTCGGTCCGAAAGCCGCGGCGCTCGCGGTCTTCCCCACAGGTGGCGGCAAGTCGCTCTGCTATCAGCTTCCGGCGCTGCTGCTGGAGGGCATCACGGTGGTCGTCTCCCCGCTGATCGCGCTGATGAAGGACCAGATTGACGCCCTGGCCCGGCAGGGCATTCGTGCCGCGCGGCTGGACGCCTCACTGTCGGTGGACGACTCACGCGAAGTCACGCAGGCGCTGCGCGATGGTTCGCTCAAGCTCTTGTACGTGGCGCCCGAGCGCTTCAACAACGAGCGCTTCACCGCCCTGCTCCGTGAGCTGCGCATTTCCTTGTTCGCGGTGGACGAGGCGCACTGTGTCTCGGAATGGGGCCACAACTTCCGCCCGGACTATCTGAAGCTGGCGAAGGCCGCGCGGGATTTATCGGCAGAGCGAATCCTCGCACTCACCGCCACGGCGACACCCTCCGTCGTGCGAGACATCTGCCAGGGCTTTGGCATCCCCGAGGAGAACGCGGTCGTCACGGGTTTCTACCGGCAAAACCTCACGCTGGAGACGACCCCGGTTCACGCCGAGGCCCGCGACGCGCTCCTCCTGGGGCGGCTCGGCTCCCGAGCGCCCGGCCCCACCATCGTCTACGTCACGCAGCAGAAGACCGCCGAGCGCGTGGCCGCGTTCCTCTCCGCCGAAGGGCTCCCCGCCAGCGCGTACCACGCGGGACTGGAGCCCGAGGTCCGTGAGCGGGTGCAGGAAGCCTGGATGGCCTCCGCGAATGGCATCGTCGTAGCGACCATCGCGTTCGGGATGGGCATCGACAAGGCGGATGTACGGGCCGTGTATCACTACAACCTGCCCAAGGGCCTGGAGAGCTACAGCCAGGAAATCGGCCGAGCCGGGCGAGATGGAGCGCCATCGGTGGTGGAGCTCTTCGCGTGTCCGGACGATGTCCCCAGCCTGGAGAACTTCGCGCTCGGAGACACACCCACGCGGGAAGCAATTCAAAGTCTGGTGACCGAGTTGCTCGGCCTGGGTCCCGAGCTGAGCGTCGACATGTTCGCTCTGTCCACCCGGCATGATGTGCGGCCGCTCGTGCTGCGCACCGCGCTGACGTACCTGGAGCTCGAAGGCGTGTTGAGGCAAGGCACGCCGTACTACGCGGGCTACAAGGTGCAGCCGCTCATGCCCCTCGACGCGCTCGTGGGGCGCTTCCAGGGAGAACGGGGGCAGTTCCTGCGCGACGTGTTTGCTCAGGCGAAGAAAGGACGCACCTGGTACTCGCTCGACCCGGCCGAGGTGGCGAGTTCGCTTCGGCAGCCCCGCGAGCGCGTGGTGCGGGCCATCGAATATCTCGAGGAACAGGGGCTCGTGTTGCTCCAGGTCTCCGAGCCGCGGCAGCGCTTCACACGGCTGCGGCCCCAGGAGGACGCAGCAGCGCTCACGGCACTCCTCCATCAGCGGTTTCAGCAGCGCGAGGCCCAGGAGGTCACGCGTGTCCGGGACGTACTGAAGCTCGTCACCCATGCGGGGTGCCAGAGCAATGCGCTGGTCGCCCACTTCGGTCAGCGGCGGGAGCAGCCGTGTGGGCACTGCACCTTCTGCCGGACCGGGGAGGCCCAGGTGCTTCCCGCGGTGCGCCGGAGGCCGACACTGCCCGAGGGCCTCGACGTGGCGGGCTTCCGAGCCCTGGCCGCGAAACATCCCGAGTCGCTCGGGCATCCGAGGCAGGCCGCGAGGTTCCTCTGCGGATTGAGCAGCCCCGCCCTCACGCGGGCGAAGCTCGGCGGCCACAAGTTGTTCGGCGCACTGGAGGGCTGGCCCTTCGCGGAGGTGCTGGACTTCTGTGGCCAGTCGGCCGTGGCTTGACGACCATCACCCCTGGTCGAGGACGCCCGCGCGATAGTCGTCAAAGGCCTGCTGGATCTCCTCGCGGGTGTTCATGACGAACGGGCCGTACTGGACGATGGGCTCACGCAGGGGCATCGCCGCGGCGATGAGCAACTCGCTCCGGCGATTCCTCGCGCGCACGCGAAGCCGGCTCCCCGGGCCGAGCAATGCCAGCGAGCCCTCGCGCACCGGCTTCGACGTGTCTTCAGGTCCCAGGTCGACCTCGCCCGTGGACACGAAGGCGAAGGTGGTGTGGTCCGACGGTGTGTCGAGTTCGAAAGGACGGTCGTCCTCGAGCGCCAGGGTCAGCAAGAGCGGCCGCGTGGGGCGCTCACGCACGGGACCCTGGAGCCCGTTCATGTGGCCCGCGATGACACGCGCGCGGCTCCCCGAGGGAGACAGGCGCTCCTCCGCGAGTTGTTCTGGCGTGTGGTCCTGATAGGCGGGCGGGCACATCTTCTCCTTCGCGGGGAGGTTGAGCCAGAGCTGGAAGCCCGACATCAACCCTTGCACCTGCTCCGGCATCTCCGAGTGGATGAGGCCACGGCCCGCCGTCATCCACTGCGAGCCACCTCCGGCGATGAGCCCGCTGTTGCCACGGCTGTCCCGGTGGCGCATTCGCCCCTCGAGCATGACTGTGACGGTCTCGAAGCCCCGGTGGGGGTGATTCGGGAAGCCGTTGATGTAGGCCCCGGGGTCATCGGAGTGGAACCGGTCGAGCATGAGGAATGGGTCGAGGTTCCGCAGCGAGGGCTGCCCGATGACCCGCGTCAAGCGAACGCCGGCTCCGTCCGTCGCGGGGACGCCTTCGAGCGTCTGCACCACATTGCGTTGCGACTGCAGGATGACCGCCGGAGCCTCCGAGCGCCGACACCCGATGGCCGAGGCGGCCACGAGAAGACCCGACTGAAGGAGGAAACGGCGGCGCGAGGTGGCGTTCATGAAGACCTTGCCGGAAACCGGGTGTGCGTCCCCCGAGCCTCCTCCGGGAGCCGCCCGGAGTCCATGCACGAGCCGGGGATCGAACCCGGACGGCCCTTACGGGCCAGCGGATTTTAAGTCCGCTGCGTCTGCCAGTTCCGCCACTCGTGCCCTGCTGCGGGCAGCACCCTACAGGGCCTGTCCTACCTCCGGCAAAGGCCTCGTGCAGCCCCAGGCTCTCTTCCCTCTCCGCTGGGGCTCCTGGCAGGCCTGGGCGCCTCATTTCGCGCCCAGCGATGCCTCGAGGCCCGCGCCAGGGTGCTCAGGGATGCGCCAACCCCTCAAGAGCGTTGAAGAATCCAGGGCCCCGGGTCGGATTCGCCGCCAGGGAGGCCGGTCCGGGCCCCCTTCTCTTCACAGTTCGACGGCCGGAATGTGCTCCACCGTCGCATCCCGCCTGACCCTGTTATAAAGCGCCCCCCATGCTCGAGACCGTAACCAAGGGCTTCCGCGCCGCCAAGAACCGCCTCGCCGGCAAGAGCGAGCTCACCCCGGAGCTGGTCGACGAGTCGCTGCGCGACATCCGCGTCTCCCTGCTCGAGGCCGACGTCGCCTTCGACGTCGTGAAGAAGTTTGTCGCCCGCGTCCGCGAGAAGTCCGTGGGCGAGCTGGTGCAGACGACCATCACCGACACGGCTGGCCAGAAGCGCAAGGTCAGCCCGATGGACCACTTCATCAAGATCTGCCACGACGAGCTGGAGGCCCTCATGGGGCCCGTCGACACCAGCTTGAAGCTGAAGCCCAAGGGCCAGCTGTCCGGCATCATGATGGTGGGCCTCCAGGGCTCCGGTAAGACGACCACGACCGGAAAGCTCGCCAGCCGGCTCCTCCAGGAAGGGCGCAAGCCCCTGCTCGTCGCCGCCGACATCTACCGCCCCGCCGCCGTGGATCAGCTCAAGGTCCTGGGCGAGCGGCTCAAGGTCCCCGTCTACCACGAGCCCGGCATCCAGCCGCCCGAGCTCGCCAAGCGGGGCTATGCCGCCGCGCGCGAGCAGAAGTGCGACGTAGTGCTCATCGACACCGCCGGCCGGCTCGCCATCGACGAGTCCCTGATGGCCGAACTGGAGTCCATCAAGGGCAACGTCCAGCCGGACAACATCCTCCTGGTGTGCGACGCGATGATTGGTCAGGACGCTGTGCGCACGGCGGCGGAGTTCGACCGGCGGCTGACGCTGGACGGCTTCATCCTCACCAAGCTGGACGGTGACGCCCGCGGCGGCGCCGCGCTGTCCATCAAGGAAGTCACGGGCAAGCCCATCAAGTTCCTCGGCATGGGCGAGTCCATGGACAAGCTGGAGGAGTTCCGCCCGGCCGGCCTCGCGGGCCGCATCCTCGGGTTCGGCGACATCGTCGGCCTGATGAAGGACTTCGAGAAGGTCGTCGACGAGAAGAAGGCCGAGGAGGATGCCAAGAAGCTCCTGTCCGGCCAGTTCACGATGAAGGACTTCGTCGAGCAGATCCGCATGGTCCGGAAGATGGGACCGCTCAAGGATCTGCTGGAGAAGTTCCCCCTCTTCGGCGACCTCACCGAGCACCTCAACCCGGACGAGAAGGAGCTCACGAAGATCGAGTCGATGTACGACTCGATGACGGCGAAGGAGCGCCTGCGGCCAGATACCGTCAACAACAGCTGCATCAACCGCATCGCCAAGGGCAGCGGCCGCAAGGTCGAAGAGGTCAAGGAGCTGCTCCAGAAGTTCGGGATGATGCAGCAGGTGATGGGCACCATCGGCCAGAATCCGGGCCTCTTGGGCCGCATCCCCGGCTTCAAGCAGTTGGGTCAGCTGTCGCAGATGAAGAACATGGACCTCTCCAGCATGTTCGGCGGCGACCCGAAGATGATGGAGAAGATGATGAGCGGCGGCATGCCCGGCATGGGCATGCCCATGCAGTTGCCGCAGATTGCTCCCGGCTACACGCCGCCCATGGGCCAGGCCGCCATGGCCAAGGCCCGGTTGATGGGCTACGCGCCGCCTTCCGCCGCCGGCAAGAGCGAGGACCGCGACGCCATCAAGGAGCGCCGCAAGCGGGAGAAGGAGAACAAGAAGAAGAACCGGAAGAAGAAGTAGGCCGCCTGCGGCCCCGGTGCCCACGCCCGCCTCCCCGCATTCGTGCTGGGAGTGCGGGCGTTCGTGTTTTCGTGGCGCATCCGCGCGTTCAGACTGGAATCCGCCGGTGAGGACGGGGCTGCCACGAGGCGTGGTATGCGTCCGAGACGCGAACGCGACGCCCTGCACCATTCGCCTTTGGGCTGCTCGGAGAGGCCACAGCTTCGCCGGGCGCAGGCATCCTCAACAACCGTCGCGGCTCCTGGAACGCTCTTTGCCAAGCATCCGACTCATGTCCCGACTCCCCTGCGCCTTGCTGTTAACCGCAATCACCCTGTCCACTGCGTGCATCAACGTCCCGGAGGTCGAGCCCGACCCAACCCCGGACGGAGGGGTACAGCCCACGACGAAGTTCACACTGAGCCTGAGCCCCAGCGAAGACTCCGCACTCCAGGGCGGCAGTCGACCCATTCAGGTCGCTATCGTTCGGGCCGAGGGATACTCGGACAGGATTTCCGTGTCATTGGAGCAACCGCCTTCCGGCATCACCGCCCAGCCCACAGCGATTCCCGTTGGGGAGACCACCGCCACATTGACCCTCCAGGTCTCCCCCAGCGCGGCGGCTGGAGAAACGACGATCACGGTCCGCGCAGCATCTGGCAACGACTTCCGGACAGCCTCGCTCAAGCTCACCGTCGTGCCGGCCGGAGACCTGGTCGTGCGATGGGCGGCTCCCGCCCCAGCGGACTCTGCCACCTACACCAACGGAGCGTTGCCGTTGGAAGCAACGATTGAGGGGGGCGCAGCCGACACTGTCGAGTTCCACCGCGACACGCAACTTCTGGCGAGTGTCTCGGCGCCGCCGTACACCTATACGTGGGACACCCGGGGGATGCCCGAGGGAGCGTTCCAACTTGTGGCGCGAGCCGCGCGAGGCGGCACAACCTTCACGAGCATCGCACGGACGGTGATCGTGGATCGCACGCCTCCGCAGGTCTCGAGCCGCGCGCCTGCATCGAGCGATGCTCAGGTCAGCGCGCGTGCCTCCTTGGAGGCGACGTTCAGCGAGCCGGTGCGCCCTGCGAGCATATCTCCAGACAACGTGGAAGTGCTCGCTCACGGCAACACCCGGATTGAGACAACCGTCAGCCTCTCCGCCGACGGAACGACGTTGACGATTACGCCCACCACGCCCCTGCCTGCCCCCAGTACCGTCCTGGTGAAGCTCGGAACCGGCAGTCAGCCCATTCTGGACCTGGCGGGCAATGTGCTGCAGTCCACCACCGAATGGCAGTTCACAGTCCCTGTCTGGCTCCCCGTTGGCGGAGCTCTCAGTGCAAGGGCTGGATCGACACCAGCAGAGAATGCAGTACTCAAGCTGGATGCAGATGACCTGCCCGTCGTCGCCTGGTCTGAGTTTGATGGCTCAGCCAAGAACATCCATGTGGCCCGCTGGAACGGGGCGACTTGGAGCCATCTGGGCGGAGCGCTGAGTGGACTTGCTGGCACCGGGACTCATGCAGAGAACCCCACGCTGCATCTTGATGCCTCGGGAAGGGTGTTGCTCGCCTGGCAGGAAGCGACGGGAGTTGGAACCGGGAAAAACCTATATGCGCGGCGTTGGAACAACACCTTCTGGGAGGACCTACCTGCCTTTCCCATTACGGGAACCGAAGACAGGTTCATCGCGGAACCCAGCATAACAACAACAAGCACCGGAGCCATTTACGTCTACGCAACACATCAATTCGGCGTTCCCCGGCTCGTTGCTTTTGAACTTAGCGCAGGCGCGACGAACTGGACGACCATCGACGTACATCGTCCATTGGATTATGACACGACTGGAAGAGCGACCATCAGCGCGCACGGCGCGAACGTATTCGTCTCATACGACGCCTACCACGCCCAACATGAAACCCGTGTCATTGGCGTGCTCTTGAACCATTCAGGAGCAGTGGGGAGCAGCATCATCACCGCGCCCCAGTCGGTAGCCGCAGTCACCCCCAGCATCGCCACCTCAGCAGTTGGCGTGCCGTCCGTCGCATGGCAAGAAGTGCATAAGAGCACAGTAGAAGGCTCGATTCACTTCTCGAACTGGACAGGTAGCGAGTGGGCCGAGCCGATGCTCCTCAGTCACGACTCGACAAACAATACCGAGCCATCGCTCGCCATTGGCGACAACGGCATTCCCACGGTGGCATGGAGCGGCGTCGCGAACTCCCAGCGTTCTATCTATGTCTCCCGCCAACGCGCCGCCACCTGGGAGCCCATCGGTCCGCCTTTGCGCTCCATGACAGGGAGTGGTGCCCAAGCACATCGGCCCACGCTTGACATGGATCGCCAAAGCCGCCCATGGCTGGCCTGGCACGAAGCAGGCTCAACCAGCACCGACATTCACGTCTATCGTCACAATCAATGATGTAATGGAAGCGCTCATGGCCGAACGCTTGGCTGGAGTCGGCCGTGAGCGCTCCTCTTCATCAGTTCGGAGTTCAGGGACCTGTCACGTTTGACGCTTGGGGACCACGAGGCCTTGGCTCAGGCGTTTGAGAACTCGCTTCTTCTGCCTTCGCTTATAGGCATCGTGAGAGTTCTCTCCCATCTCATTAATCCGAGCCGTCTCCTCGTCGACGATTTGGAACTCAACCAATGAAATAACGATCCTCCCCTTGCGCTGACGGTCGTCCTCTTCGGGGGTAGGAAGATACGCATCCATTCGGACGGGGATATCCACTACAAAGTTCAATGCCCGATACGAGTTGCCCGAATAAATGTTTTTACCGGGACCTTCTCGGTCCTCGAAATCACGGTCGAGCTGCAGCTTGGGTATGAACTGCTCGAAATGAGGGTTCTCAGCGAGCACCTGCTTGAACGGTAGCAGCGTGTTCTCGGTCTGCCCTGGAACGACGAGGTGAAAGGGGAAGAGGCGCTGGGTGAGGTAGTAGAGAACAGGAAGCAAGTCCTCGCGCCGCTTTGTCACCACACGGAATCGAGTCCGGTCATATACCTGCGCAGCAACCGTCTCCTTCTTTGCCAGCAGCTTCGTAATGAGTGAGTCCTGCGTCTTGATGGAGTGAGCAAACTCCACGACAGGCAATCCCTTGGCCTGCATCTCCGTGGCGACACTCAAGACCTTCGCCGTCACCACTTCCGCCAGTTCGGCTTCTGAAATAGCCAGGCGGAACAGCAAATCCCGTCCTTCGATGTGCTGAATGACGTGCATCACCTTGAGGACGACGCATGCAATTCGACGATGGCGGGAAGAGCCCTTTACTCCCGACGCAAAAAGGAAAAGGTCATGAATCTCTTCCGGCTGTGCCACCACATTGGACACGCGGTAGTTGAACGTCTTCCGGAGATACTCGACGGCCTCTGCGAGGACCTGACGCGCCCAGACTTCATCGAAGGACTGGGACAAATCCAGTTGAAGCAGTCGCAGAAAGGCATCTACCTCATCCCGGGTCTGAAAATACATCCTCCGCCAGTCAATGACCGAGCCGCCCCGAAGGATTAGCCGGATCCGTTCGAGTTCGCGCAGGCCCATCTGCCCCACCGGTCGGATGGGAATATCGGGCAAGGCAGGGGCAAGGGAGGGGGGCTTCACACGCAACTTCCTAACTGAGTCGACCCGGCTGGGGAAGGCCTCAAAAACAAAGGGCCTCTCCAAAGGGAGAGGCCCTTGTTACCGCAATGAAGTCACCTGCCTACTGAGCAGAGACGAGGCGGTTGTGATCGTAGTGAGCCTTGCTGACGACCTTGCCGTCCTTGGACAGCTCCTGCGTCAAACCATGCTTCCTGCCGCTCTTGTACTCTTCAATGCGCTGGGGCTTGCCGTTGGAGAAGTAAGCGGTGCGCTTGCCATCCCACCCGCCATCCTTGAACTCAGTGGTTCCCCGCTTGTTTCCAGCGGCGTCGAAGAAGGTCCAGACGCCCACCTTCAACCCATTCTCGAACTGCCCCTGCGCCGCCTTCACCCCGTTCGGGTGGAACGCGACGTACTCGCCATGCGCGACCTGGGTCCCCTGCGCCGCATCAATCTTCGCGCAGGACAGGCCTTCAGCCTTCGTACCGACCTGGGTCGCGCCGGCCGGGCACTTCAGCTTGACAGCGACATCGTTGGCCATCGCCGTCGGGGCAGCCAGGGCCAGCCCGAGAGTCATCGTCCGAATCAGTTTGGTGTACCGCATGTTCTCTCCTTATCAAGACGCCGAACTATCCGCGCTCCCATGATGAGACGGTCGAGCGCGAAGAAGATTCATCGTGGCCCGTGCTGTGAGCATGCTGCGAATCGCCGCACCACACCCAAAGCTCCGGGGAGTCCGCAATCAAGTCCTAGTAGTTCGACCGGAAGCAGAAGAAGTTGCCGTCACCGAAGTGGTAGCCAACCAAAGTGGTGGTGCTGTCAGCCGGAACACACAGGTTGACGATGATGTCAGCGCGGGTACCGTTCTGAGTGATGACGTAGTCATTCGCCCCATTGCTGATGACTGCGTTGATTCGCGATCCATCCGTCCTCACGTAGTAGAAGCTGCCCAGTTCCGGAGCGGTCTGAGGGAACGGCGACGCAGCATCGGTGTACGCAGAAACAGACAGACGCAGCCGCTTCGCCCCCGGACACCAAGCGGTCGTGCCCGCCACCGCATTGACAGTCGCCATGTCGTAGATGATGGGGCCGGTGGTGCCGACGTCCGCCGCCTTGTTGGGGTACGCGGTGTAGTTCTGGCACGTCGGAGCGGGCGGCTCGGAGCAGGTGCTGCTGGTGCAGATCAGACCGTAGCCACAGGTGGAGCGGCCCTCACCGGTGCAGCTCTCACCGGGCACGGGCTCGGTGTCACCCTCTTCGCACTGGCCAGTGGTCGTGTTGCAGGTCCGGTCGCCGGAGCACTGGGCGTCGGTCGAACAGGCCGTCACGCAGACGTTGTCCAGGTTGGAGCAGACCAGGCCCGTGGACTCAGAGTCCGTGCCACCGTTGCAGAGCACATCCGTGGAGCACTGGCAGATGTTCGTGGTGGCGCTGGGACCCGTGCCGCCCAGCGGGGCGCAGGTCTTCGCCGTGGAGGGGCAGTCCGAACCAGAGTTACAGGTCTGCACGCAGACTTGGGCGGTCGGGTGACAGATTTCCGACTCACCGCACTCGTCGTTGCTGGTGCACGCGCCCGGGGACGTTGAGTCGTCACCGCAACCAGCCATGAGACCGCTCATCGCGCCAAGCGCAGTGAGCACCAACATCATCTTGCGAAGCTGCATGTTGAGATTTCCTCTTGTTTGGAACGCCGCCCGGGGGGCCTCCGGCCACTGACTACAGGCCCCAACAACCATGCGAGCAAGTGAGGCTTAGTCCCGCCCGTCCGGACGTGTCAACGAGTGTCGACGCCACCTGGACGGCTGCTCGGCCTCGAAATTCACCCTTCGCGCAAGCAGACAGCGGGAGCGGAGGCCATCGCGACGTTCATGTCGCGATGGCCTCAGTGGACGCCCCTCACCTTTCAGAAGGTGAACGGGAAGTCGATGGGCTCGCCCTGCCGCTTGTGACGAGGGAATGACCAGCTCTTGATGAGCCCGGAGATGCAGCTCGCCATGTAGGTGGTGCGGAACTCATCCGTGCGGCACGACACCGCGCTCGTCTTGCCACTCGTCTGGATGGTCCAGCGCATCACCAGCTTGCCGCTCAACGACGGGTCCTTCTTCTTCTGCTCGTTGACGCACTTCACGATGGCCGGCTTGTTGGCCAGCACCACCGCCATGATGTCCGACTGCTGCAGCCGGTCCGGAACCCCGCCCCCAGGCTCAGGGGGGACATAGGCCGTCGGACGCGCCGACGACGACTTTGCTTCCGGCGCCGACTTCTTCGTGCCGAAGAGTTCGTCGAAGTCATCATCCGAATCGCTCGACGAGGGCCGCTCCGCACGCGCCGGCGCGGACGTGCGAGGCTCCGAGTCCTCCCGACGCGACGACGAGGTGCGTCGATTCGTGGGCCGCTCGACCTTCGCCACTGCCGTCTCCGCAGGCTTCGCCGTTTCAACCGGAGGCGGCGTCGGCGTGGCCACGGGCGCCGCCGCGACGGCCGTGGGCGGCGTCTCCGGCGGAGGCGAGTTCACCGGCGCCGCAGCGACCTCCGTGGGAGGCGGCGTCGCGGGATTCACGGGCGGCTGAGCGGCCGCCGCGGGGGCTGTGTTCGCCTGAGGCGGCGGAGGGTTGCTGGGGGGCGGCGTCGGCGTGGCCACGGGCGCCGCCGCGACGACCGGGGGATTCGCTGGTGCCGCGTCCGCACCAGAGCCGCCCTTCAGGAAGAGCGCCGCGGCGCCACCACCGACCAGGAGCAGCCCCGCGGCGATGCCAACGAAGAGCCCCGTCTTGCCCTTGCCCCCACCCGGCGGCGGATAGGCGGCCGGGTAGCTCGGCTGCGGCGGGTACGGCGCGGGCATGGGCTGCGCATACTGCGGCCCCGGCTGATGCCCATACGGCATGGGCGCCGGCTGCGGATACTGCTGCATGGGCTGCTGCCCATACGGCATGGGCGAGGCCATGGGCTGCGCCATCGGCACTTCCGCGCCCCGCAGGGACGGCGAGGACACCGGCTCCGGCGGCGGCATGGGCACGTCCAGCAGTCGCGACTGCGACACCGGCTCCCGGCCCAGCGCGGGCGCGGGCGTCGGAGGCGGCTTCGACAGCGCGTCGTTCTCTTCCTTCACCAGCGAGGCCAGCACGCTGGCCGCGGACGGCTTCCAGCCCACGGCTTCCTCGGAAGCGCCCGCGGGCCCGGAATCACCACGCGCCCCCTTGCCCGCGCTGAAGGCGGACTGCACGGGGCCTGAGGACACCGTGGGCGTCGAGCCGGACACAGGCTCGGGCGCGACGATGACGGGCTTGGAGGGCCGCGGCGCCAGCACTGACGCCAACTCCGCCGTCTCCGACAACGGAATCCAATCACTGAAGCCCGAGCGCCAGCAGAGACTGTCCGGGCCCACCTCGCCGCGGTCCCACAGGTCCTTGACCTTCTCGACATTGAAGGGGCCGACCTGCTTCTCGTCGATGGCCACGTACCACTCGTGCGCCGCCGCGTTGGCCTTGGCTTCTTCCTTGTCCGGCTCCGCCTCGGCTTCGGCCAGCTTGCGCACGTTCTCAGCGGACGCTTCGCGCGCGGCGGCTTCGTTCGCGGCCTCGGTGGGAATCTTCTGCGTGCCGGAACTCAGCACCTGGTCGAAGACGGCGCCAATCTCGTCCTCTTCCACGTCGGTGAAGAGACCGCCTTCGGGCGGCGTGCCCAACGTCGCCGGCATCGTGGCGGCGGACGTGTCACTCCCCTTACCCACGTCAGTCGAGGCGGAGGCCTCGGAGGTCGAAGACTCAGACGCGGAGTCCTTCGCGGCCGTCGCGCCAGCGGGACGCACGGTGATGGTGTGGCCGCACTTCTTGCAACGAACCTTGACCCCTTTGGGGCCAATCTTGTCGTCGCTGATCATGTACTGCGCGCGGCAGCTGTCGCAGACGAAACGCATCGTTCCCGTAAGCCTCGGAAATGACGGGAGAAATCCCGCCTGAATCGTAGAAGTGGCAGACGGAGGGGTCAAGGTTCGGAGCCAAGTCCGCCCGCCTGCCTTTTAACGTACGAACCCCACGTCGGGGTCTGTCTCTACCTGCGCACCTGTACCTCCACGTGCGTACCCACGGCAACGCGCAGCTCGTGCAGGTCCTCAGAGGTGGCGAACACCAACAGTTCCCGCAGCTTGTTGCGCACCGGGACGCGGAAGGCGGAGCCCGTCTCGCCCTGCACCATTCGGCGCACCGGCTCCATCTCTCCCGCGGCGAGCAGACCCGCCCGCGCCGCGGTGAGCTCCGCGCCCTCCAGGTACTGCCGCACGGCCTGCGGCGTCGCGGTGGGCAACCAGGCACGCGCCGCCTTCGCCAGCGCCGCGCGGTCCGGCTCGTTGAGGCTCCGCTCCAGCAGCCGACGCTCCGGCTCCACCAGGTGCTGCGCTTCCGCGATGCGCACGTTGCCCACGACGAGGCTCAGCGCCGCCTGGAGGATGGCCTCCAGCCGCTCGGGGGCCACGCGCTGGCTGAAGGCCAGCTCGGAGCGCGCCAGCGCCAGGGTGCGGCCCAGGAGATAATAGACTTCCTTCTGGCCCTGCTCCGCGAAGTACTTGCCGCCCACGCGCAGCGAGGCCGGGTGCGTCTGGAGCAACTCCACGTTGATGAGCGGCTCGGGCGCTGGCTCGTTGGAGCGCTTCGCCATCCGCTCACGCGTCGCCACGAGGAAGGGCGAGTACAGCTCCACCGCCTCCATGCCCAGCACGCGCGCCACGTACCGGTAGTGGTGGACGTGGTACTCGGGCGCACTGGCCACGTCGATGCGGTGGCGCTTGGGCACCAGTTGGTACTGCTGGGACGGCACCGCGTACAGGTGCCCCACCTTCGCGAAGAGGAGGCCCAGCAGCTCCGCCAGCGGACCGCGCGCCTTCGGGTGGAACAGGTGGTTGTGCCACAGCTGGTCGTTCAGCGGCCGCGGCTCCACCTTCTCCTTGTTCTTCGCGTAGGGCCCCAGCTTGGTGAGGATCTCCTGCTCGTCCTCCCCCGCCTCGCCCAGCAGGCCGGACACCGCCTGCGCGGCGAGCCAGGCGCCGTCGTAGTTCTTGCGCAGCGCGGACAGACGCACCAACGCGCCCACCACCTTGCGCGGGTCCGTCGTGTTCGGCAGCGCGCGACGGAGCGCCGCGATGGCCTCGTCCTCCCGGCCCGGCATCTGGCCGGCGAGGTCCGCGAAGGCCTCCTGCACCGCCGCGTCGTCGGGCAGGCCCTTGGCGGCCACGCCGTACGCAGCCACCGCGCCTTCCGGGTGCTTGAGCACCTGGAGGTACAGGTCGCCGAGCGCGCGCCACAGCGCCATGCGCGCCACGTGCGTCTCCGGCGTCTTGGGCAGCCGGCCCAGCATCTTCGTGTAGTTCTCCTCCAGCTGCTTCCACTGGCGCGCCGCGCCGAGCATCGCCTCCAGCGCGCTGAAGGCCTCCACGAAGCGCGGGTCCAGGTCCAGGGCGGCGTTGAAGGCCTCGGTGGCGCCCTCCACGTCCTTCAGGTCATCGCGGCGCAGCTCGCCCAACGCGAACCAGACACGCTTGGCCTTGTGCGGCTCCAGGCCCAGCGCGGGGAGCGCCAGCATGCGCGCCAGCACGTCCGCCGCCTTCTGGCCCTGACGCGTCTCGCGCAGCAGCACGTAGAGCTGGTCCATCACCTCCGGCGCATCCGGCTGCGACTTGAGCGCGTTGGTGAAGGCGTCAATGGCCATGTACGGGTCGTGCAGTTCGTCACGCGCGATGCGGCCCAGCTCCAGACACACCTTCGCGCGGGCCTCGCCCTCCAGCACGCCCACCAACTGCTGCCGCAGCTCGGCGGACTTCTCGTACTGGCCCTGCTTCTCCAGGAGCGCCACCAACGCGCGCAGCGTCGGCTCGTGGCCTGGGTCGATGGCCAGCGCCTTCTCGAAGTGGTTCTGCGCGCGGTCCGTCTGGTTCAGCGCGGCGTGGATGTCGCCGAGCTGCCAGTACACCTCCACCACCTCCAGGTCCGTCAGCTCCTCGCGGTGGTGGATGAGGATGGTCTGGAAGACCTTGAGCGCGCCTTCGTAGCGGCGCGTCTGCACCAGCAGGTTGCCGTAACCCTCCAGCGCGGGCAGGTACGTGGCGTCCAGTTCGTAGGCCTTCTCGTAGCAGCCCAGTGCCTTGTCGCGCTTGCCCAGCTTCTCCGCCACGTAGCCCAGGCGATAGAGCTGACGACAGAGGTCCGCGGCGGAGACGGAGTCCTTGTCCGCCACCGCCATCTCCGCCATCTTCCGCGTGACGATGTCCAGCATCCGCTCGCCCGAGGCCCAGTCCTCGTGCGCGATGTACACGTCCGACAGCGGGCGCGCGGCCTCCAGGCTGTCCGGGATGTGTTTCAGCGCTTCCTGCCAGTAGCCGGTGGCGGTGTCCCGGTCCTCGCGCGTCTCCGCGTGGTAGCGCGCGACGTCCAGCAGCGCGCGGCCCTTGGCGGCCGGGTCCTCGGTCTGCTCCGCCTCCTGACGCAGGGTCTGCTCGTAGCCGCTCCAGTCCTTCTCCTGCTCCTGAATGCCCTTGAGGGCGCGGATGCTGGGCAGGTGGCCGGGGTCCACCGCGAGCGCCTGCTGATAGGCGGTCCGGGCGCTGCCCGTGTCCATCAGCATGTCCTCGTTGATCTTGCCCAGGCGGTAGTACAGCTCCACCGCGTCCTTGGACTGCCCCGCGAGCTCCGCCTCCTTCGACAGCATCTCCAGCGCGAAGGGCCAGTTGCCGCTGCGCTCGTACATCGTGCCCAGCGCGTGCAACGCCGGACGGCACTCAGCGTCCACCGCGAGCGCCGCGTGGTAGTTGTTCACCGCCCGGTCCAGCGCCTTGAGCTGCTGGTACTGGACGTTGCCGATGTCCACGTAGAGCTCGGCCTGCTCCTGCGGGCTGACGGCCAGCGCGAGCTGCCGCTCGTACGCCGCGATGAGGTCCTCCCACCGCGCCTGCGCCCGGCGCAGCCGGATGAGCGTCTTGATGGCCTGGACGTTCTGCGGATCGATGGCGAGCACGCTCTCCACACAGACGTCCGCGTTCGCCGGGTTCTGGTACTTGTCCTCCCAGATGGTCGCGCTGCGGAAGAGGACACGGATCTTCTCGCGCCAGTCCTCGCTCAGCTCCAGCATCCGCTCGTAGATGGCGAGCAGGTCCGCCGGGTGGTCCAGCCGCGTGTGGAGCCGCTCCAGCGACTCCAGCGCCTCGCGGTTGACGGGGTCGAACTCCAGTGCCTGCCGGTACGCGGCCACCGCCGACTCGTCGTCGCCGATGTCACGCTCGTAGACGCCCGCCACCTCCACCTGGATGCGCGCGCGCTCCTCGATGCTGTCCGCCAGGTCCCGGGCCCGCAGCAGCGTGGACGCCACGTCCGGCCACGACCGCTGACGACGGTACAGCGCGGTGAGCACGCCGAGCGTCTCCGCGTCGGGCTCGAGCTCCAACGCACGCAGCAGCGCGCTGGCGGACTCGACAGGGTCCTCCAGCTGCTCGTCCCAGACGCGGGCAATCTCGCGGAGGATGCCCTTGCGCTGCTCGATGGAGCCGGCGGCCTCCAGCTTCTGCTCCAGCGCCACCACGTACTCACGCTGACGGCCACGCCGCTGGAACACCGCGGCGAGCCCATCCAGCGCGGTGGCGTTGGTCGGGTCGAACTCGAGAATCTTCCGGAACGCCGCTTCCGCCGCCTGCGGGTCATCCAGGTGCGTGTCGTGGACACGCGCCAGCGTCGCGTAGAGCCGCTCGGCCAGGGCGCCACGCGGCAGCTCGTCGGCGACCTCCTCGTAGACGGCGGCCAGCTCCTCGTGGCTGCCCGTCTCGTCGGCCAGCCGCTCCACCTCCTCGCGCAGCGTGTCGTCCGACGCGTCCAACTGGAGCGCGCGGCACAGCGCCAGGAAGGCCACGTCCTTCTGTCCCAGCCGCACTTCCTGCACCCGGGCCAGCTCGCGCAGCGCGGCCAGCTTCTCCTCGTCCGTGACGAGGTGGGGCATGTAGCGGTCCATCACCTGGGCGTACGCACGCCAGTCGTTGTGCGTCCGGTACAGGTCGCACGCGCGCTCGTAGGCGGTGCGGTTGGCGGGGTCCAGCTCGAGCACCTTCTCCAGCGCGCCCGAGGACAGCTCGGGCTTGCCGCCCTGCCCCACCCACAGGTCCGCCACCGCGAAGTAAGCAGCGACAGCCTGCTCACGCTCCTCCGTCAGGAGGTGCACCTGCACCTTCAGCTCCAGCGCGCGCACCGCGTCGTTCCACGCACGCAGTGAGACGAAGAGTTCGTGCACGCGGTCCAGCTCGGGAATCTGGTGCGGCTCCACTTCCAGCGCGCGCCGGGCGGCGTCCAGGGACTCCTCGCGGCGGCCCATGCCGGCGAGCACTTCCGCCAGGCGCAGACGCAGCGCCTTCACGCCGTCACTGCTCTCCTGAAGAGGAATCAGCCGGCGCAGCACGCCCACCAGCTCTTCACGCTGGCCCGTCTCGTCGTACAGCTCGCGCAGCGTGTCGAGCACGCCGCGGTGACGTGCATCCCGGTCCAGCGCGGCCTTGAAGAACGGCACGGCCTGTTCCGGCTGCTTCAGCAGGCGGTACACGACGCGGCCCAGGCGCTCATTGAGGCGCACGACCTCGCGGGGGTCCAGCGTTACCGCCAGCCGGCCCTCCAGCAGCTCACGCAGGTCCTGCGGCCGGTCAGCGCGCTCGTAGAGAGACTCCAGCGCGGAGAACGCCTGCTCGTTGCGCGCGTTCTTCGCCAGCAGCTCGCGGTACAGCTCGATGGACCCGCCCAGGTCCGCCAGTCCTTCGGCGGAGACCTGCGCCATCTTCGCCAGCACGCGGTCGCGCTCGGCGCCCGACACCTTCTCCGCCTGGAGCTTCAGGATGCCGTAGAGCTTCTCCGACGCGCCCGCCGACTCGTAGATGCCCTCCAACAGCCGCGCCGACGCGAGGTGCTCCGGGTCCAACGCCAGGATGCCTTCGTAGGCACCCGCCGCGCGGTCCGGGCTGTCCAGCCGCTCCTGGTAGAGCTGGCCCAGGCGGAACAAGTAGCCCACCCGGTCCGTGGGCTCCGTCACGCCAGCAACCAGGGCCTCCAAGATGCCCGCCAGCTCCGGCCAGGCCTCCAACTGGAGGTACAGCCTGTCCAACGCCACCAGCGACGGCTCCTGCACCGTGGGGTGCAGCGTGCGCGCGCGCTCGTAGTAGGAGACCGCGCGGTCCGAGTCGCGCAGCTTCGTCTCCAGCATCTGTCCCAACCGGAGGCAGACCTGCGCGGCATCCGCGGCTTCGGCCACGCGCGGCAGCGCTTCCTCGTAGGCCGCCAGCAGCTCGTCATAGCTGGCGGACGCATCCGCCGCGTTCTCCAGCCGAGCACGGACGGCGGCGTCGTTCGGGTCTTCCTTGAAGGCGCGGAAGAGGGCCAGGAAGGCCAGCTCCGACTCCTCCTGGGACTCCCGCAGCGTGGCCAGCTCGCCCAGGAGCGCCTTGCGCTCGAATGCGTCGCCTGACACGCCCACACGCGTCTCGATGACCTGCGCCAGACGCGTGATGTCGCCGCTGGCGCGGAGGGCGCGCAGCAACGTCTCCACCGCGAGCAGGTTCTGCGGCTCGCGGGTCACCAGCGCCTCCATGCGGCCCACCGCGCCCGCATGGTTGGCCTGCACGGACAGCACCTCGCCGTACAGCGCCAGCGCGCCTGTGCGGTCCAGCAGCCGCGACTCACGCACGATGGCCAGACGGAACTTCAGTTCCAGTCCCTCCTCCGTGGAAATCAGCGCGATGCGGCGAGCCAGTGCGTCCGCCAGCTCCGGCCAGCGCTCCTGCTTCTGGCAGAGCGCCTCCATGCGCTCCAGCGTGGGCAGGTCGTCCGGCTTGATTTCCAGCAGGCGCCGGAAGGTGGCCAGCGCGCCCAGCGCGTCATTGAGCTGCTCCTCCTGCAGCGTGCCCATCTGGAAGAGCACCGTGGCGCGACGCACCGGGTCCTCCGCCACCGCGAGCTGCCGGCGCAGCACCTCCAGCAGCTCCGTGGGCTTGCCCTGCGACGCCACCAGCCGCACGGTGCCATCCAGCGCTTCGGTGTCCGTGGGACGCAGCTCCAGCACGCGCTTCCACGACACCAGCGCCTCGGAGGGCTCGCCCAGGTCCGTCTGGATGCGGGCCAGCGCGCGGTACAGCTCGGCGCGGGACGCATCGCCCGCCTTGCCCACCACCTCCGTCAGGATGGCGGCCAGTTCCTCGGGCGCCTCTGCCTTGTCCACCAGCGCGACGCACAACTCCAACGAGCGCAGGTCATCCGGCAGCTCGCGCAGCGCGCGCGTGGCTGCCAGGAAGCCCATCTCCGCGTTCTCCAGCGAGCCGGCGTAGATTTCCGCGATGCGGCGCAGCAGCGCGGCGCGCTCCTGCGGCACAGCCTCCGCCGAGGCACGGGACTCCAGCATCTCCACCTGCTTCAGGTGGTTGCCCACCGAGGCGAAGACGGGCTCCAGCGCACTGGCCGCGGCGCCACGCAGCGGGCTCTCCGAGCGCGCCATCTCCTCCAGCGCGCCCACCGCACCGGCATGCCCCTCCCGGCGCGCCAGCACGGCCTGGTACAGCTCCAGTGCGCCGCGCGGGTCGTCCAGACGCGACACCTTCAGCCGGCCCAAGCGCACTCGAAGGTCGGACGCCTCTTCCTGGGCGCCGCGCTCGTCCGCGAGCTGGATTTCCCGCTCGATGTGCTGCGCCAGCTCCGGCCAGCGCTCCATCTCCGCGAGCACCCGCCCCAGCAGCTTCAGCGCGTTGGCGTTCTCCGGCCGCAGGCCGAGGATTTCCCGGTACGACTGCGCCGCCAGCGACTTGTCCGCCAGCGTCTCCTCGGCCAGGTGCGCCAGCTCGAAGAGCAGGTTCACCTGCGAGGACGGGTTCGCCTCGGCCGCTACCTGACGGCGCATGACGAGCGCCAGCTCGCGGTGCGCGCCTGTGCGGCGGTGGACCCGGGCGATGGCGTCCAACACCGACTTGTTCTTCGGGTCCCTGCGCGACATCTCCTCCATCGCACGGACGGCCAGGTCGTAACGCTTGAGGCGGTTGTCGTAGATGCCCGCCAGGCGCCGCCACAAGTCACCGGCGAGCGGATCCTGCGCGCCGCGCTCCAGCTGGTCTTCGTAGGCCGCCGCCACCTCCTCGAAAGCACCGGAGTCGGCCGCGAGCCGCTCCAGCTCGTCGCGCACCGCGGCTTCCTGCGGTGCCTCGTTGAAGGCGCGCAGGCGTGCGACGAAGGCGAGCGACGTCTGCCCCAGCGCCTCGCGCAGGGTGGCGATCTCCTGGAGGTGCTCCAGCCGCCGCTCGGGCGCCACGCCCGGCAGCAGCACCTCGAGCACGTCCACCAGCTTCCGGGTGTCGTTGACGCCACGGTAGACAGGCTCCAGCAGGCGCGCCGCTTCGGAGCGAGGCGCCTCGTGCGCCATCAGCCGCTCCAGGCCCGCCACCACCTGTCCGTCTCCAGGCGCCAGCTCCAGCAGACGCCGGTACACCGGCAGCGACTCCGCCGGCCCCACTTCCTTCTCCAGGAGCTGGGCGCGCTTCAGCAGCCAGTTGCGCCGTGCGCCTTCATCCGCGGCGCCATCCGCGAGCTGGTCCAGCACGTCCGCCTGCTCCACGAAGCGCCGAGACTTCGCGTAGAGCTTCTCCAGCGCGAGCAGGCCCTCGGGCACCTTCCGGAGCGCCAGCGCGGAGCGATACGTCTCGATGGCCTTCGCGTCTTCACCCGCGTTCGCGTACGCCTCGCCCGCCTTGAGGAGCAGGCCCACGCGCTCCTCCGGGTCGGTGGAGAGCTGCGCCTGACGCGTGTAGACCTCCGACAGGCTCTTGGCGTTCTGCCCCTTCTCGTACAGGCGGGAGAGGGCCTCCAGCGCCTGCCGGTCCTGGGGCGCGTCCGCCAGCAGGCTCTTCCACAGCCGCGCGGCCTCTTCGGGCTGGTCCAGCGACTCGCGCAGCTCCGCCGAGCGCCGCAGCAACTCCAGCGCCGCGGGGTCTCCCGCGTTCAGCTCCGTCGCCGCCGTCTCGTAGATTTCGGCCAGCACCTCGTGCGAGCCCGTCTCGCGCGCCAGCCGCTCCAGGTCCGGCTGCACGCCTTCCCGGTCCAAACCCTGCGCGAAGGACTTCACCGCGGACATGAACGCCAGCGAAGGCTGGAGCATGTCGCGCTCGTAGATGCGGCGAACCTCTCCCGAGAGGAGGATCTTCTCCACGGTGAGCGCGGAAGTCATCCGCGCTTCACGCAGCGCCACACGGCGGGCGTGGTCGCCCACCTGCACCAGCACCGGGTCGAGCACATCCAGCGCCGCGCCGCTCGCGGGCACCGCTGCCTTCACCCAGGCCTCGAGCGCCGCGCGCGCACCTGGATGGCCCGAGTCCTCGGCCAGAATCTTCCGGTAGAGGCCCAGCGCCGCGTTCGGGTCATCCAGGACCGTGCGCTGGAGTTCCGCCAGACGGAAGGAGACTTCACGCCCCTGCGGGCTCTGCCCTTCCTGGTTGCGGCGCAGCGCCAGCGCCCAGGCCAGGTCGGAGTGACGGCCACTCTCGGTGTAGAGCCGGTCCAGGGTCGCCGCGGCTTCACGGCTCGCCGGGTCGCGCTCCGCGATGACGCGCCACGCGTCCGCGGCGCTCTCCTTGTCCATCAACTTCGTCTCGTGCAGCAGCGCCGCCTCGCGCAAGAAGGCCAGCTGCTCGGCGGGCTCCGGCGACGCCGCGGCCAGCTTCTCCAGCACCTCGGCGAGCGCCGCCCATTCCTCCCCCGCGCGATGCAACCGCTGAAGGGCGCGCAGGCAGTCCAGGTTGCCCGGCTCGATGGCCAGCAGATCGCGCAGCGCCTTCACCGCGCCGGCCTTGTCGTCCAGCTTCTTCTCCTGCACCTCGGCCAGCTCGCGCAGCAGCGCCAGTCGCGCGGGGCCGACGTCCCCTTCCTCCGCCAGCTCCGCGATGATCTCCGCGTAGCTGTCGAGCGAGTCCGCGTCCTCCGCCGCCTGCCGTGCCGACGAGCGCAGCCCCGCGTCACCGGGCGCCAGGCGCAGTGCGCGCGCCAACGCCGCGAAGGCCAGCTCCGGCTGCCGCAGGTGCGTCAGGTGCACCTGCGCCGCGTGTCGCAGCGCCTGCACTCGCGCGGCGTCGTCCTTCGCCACTTCCGCCAGAACATCCAACGTGGCCACCAGCTTGCGGTGGTCCTTGGTGCGCTCGAAGGCAGGCACCAACACACGCGCAGCGGCCTCGCGCGCCGGGCCCGAGGCAAGCATGGCCTCCAGCGCCGCCAACGCATCCGGATCCGTGGGGCGCTGAAGCAGGATGTCCGCGAAGCTCTGCACCGCCTCCGCGCTGCCGTCCTGCGACTCCTGCAGCAGGTGCGCACGACGCAGCTTCAGCCGCGCCACTCTGTCCGCGTCACCCGCGGACTCGGCCAGCGCAATCATCCGCGCCAGCGTGTCTCCCAGCTCGCGCGTCCGGCCCGCCTTCTCGTACAGCTCCGCCAGGCGCGGCAGATGCCGGCCTTCCTCGGCGCCGTGCGAAAGCGCGGACTGCAGCGCCTCGGCCGCCTGCGCATCGCGTCCCAGCTCCGAGTTGAGGTCCACCAGCTGAAGCAGCAGCTCCAGCCGCTCCTGCCCACGCGCGCCCTGGATGCGCTTGCGCAGCAGTCCTTCCGCGTCCGCGGACCGGCCCGCGCGTCCGTACAGACGCACCAGCCGCTGCAGCACCGCGTTCGACTCGGGCGCACGGGTCACCGCCGCTTCCAGCGCCGCGATGGCCTCTGCGGCGAGCGCGCCCTCTTCCGCCAGGCTCGCGGCCTCGAGCAGCAACGGCACGGCCACCGCAGGGTCCTCGGACTCGGAGGCCAGCGTGCGCAGCACACGCCCCAGCTCCGCGTGCGCGGACAAGTCCCTGGCCAGCCGCAGCGCCTCCGCGCGGGAGCCCTCGTCCTTCGCGTCCTCGCGCAGCGCGCGCACCTGGACGTCGAAGGCCGCGCGGCTGTCCGCGAGCTGCTTCTCATGGATGCTGGCCAGCAACGAGAAGAGGCGCTTGCGGGCCGTGGGCTCCGTCGTCACCTCCAACTGCTGCTGGAGCGCCGCCACCTGCCGCTGGTGGTCGCCGCTGCGTCCGTAGTGCGCCGCCAGCGCCTCCGTCACCTCCGCCGTGCGAATGCCCGCCGCGGCCAACCGCTCCAGTCCGCCCACCACCACGCCGGTGGAGACGTTCTCGGAGAGGAGGCCGAGGAACAGGTCCGTCGCGTCCTCCTGACGCCCCAGCCGCTCGGCGTACAGCTTCGCCTGGCGCGCCGTCCACTCGTTGCGCTCCAGCTGCGTCTCCGCCAGGCCCGCCAACCGCCCCGCGAGCGCCGCCGCCTCGTCGAACTTCGACAGGGCCACGCACAGCGCCTGCAGTCGCTGCACGCCCGCCGCATCCTCTGGCGCGAGCTGCACCAACTGACGCACCAAGGGCTCCAGCTCCTCGGGCGCCGCGCCGGCCGCCTCGCGCCGGGCCACGTCCGCCTCCAGCCGCGCCTTCGGGTCGTCCGCGAGCGCCGCGGCCGCCTGCAGCGACTTCACCGCCTCCACGGCGGCCGCGTCACCCGGCGCGCGCGCCAGCACTTCCCGCCATGCGGCCTCCGCGCGCGACGGGTCCGCCAGGGGGCCCTGGAGCAACTGGGCCAGCTGCCGCCAGATCGTGGCCGCCACCTCCGCCACCGGCGCCGCCTCCGCCGCGCGTTGCAGCGCCAGCGCCAGCGCGGGCTGCGCCTGGGCCTTCTCCGCGTGCTCCACCACCGTGCTCAACAGCAACGGACGGCCCGGCTCCAGCTCCAGGGCGCGCGACAGCACCTCGAAGGCCCCGCGCGCGTCGTCCTTCTCCTCGAACATCAGCGCGAGCGCTTCGCAGAAGGCCACCCGCTCCGGGCGCGGACGCGGCGCCAGCAGGGCCAGGTCCAGCAGCGGCACCACGGCGTCCAACTCGTCGTCCTCGGCCAACAGCCGCGCCAGTTGGAAGGCCGCCAGCGCCTGCGTGGGGTCCAGCTTCAGCGCCGCTTCCAGGTGCTCACGCGCGGCGTCCGCGTCCTTGAGCTGCGTCAGGAACAGGTCCGCCAGCCGCAGCCGCATGCCCGCCTGGGTGGAGCGGTCCTTCACCGTGCCCAGGTAGCGCTCCAGCACCGCGACGGCTTCCGGAGCCCGGCCCTTCTCCAGGAGCTGCTCGGCCGTCAGGCTGGCCGCGTCCGCGCGGGACGGGTCCGCCGCCACGGCCTTCTCGAAGGCCGCCAGCGCGCCGTCCGCGTCGTTCATCCGGCCAAGGCGCAGCGTGCCCACGCGCAGCCACAGGTCCACCTGCGCGGTGCGGTCCTTCACCTCGCCCGCCATCGCCTCGATCTGCTCGATCGCCGGCGCGAAATCACCGCCCGAGCGCGCCGTCAGCTTCTCGATGAGCGACAGCCCTTCGGGCATGCCCGGCCACAGCAGGAAGCAGCGGTCCAGCGCCTCCTTCACCTTCGCAGCCGCGCCCGGGTCGTACCAGGCGAAGAGCTTCGCCACGAGCAGCGACAGGCGCGCCGCGCTCTTCCGGTCGCGCTCTTCCAGCGACATGCTGCGCAGCATCCGCACGCGGTCACGCCACGTCTGCTCGAAGCGCTGCAACGCGCGCGCGGCCTTCTCCAGCCGCGCGTTCTGCGGCTCCAGCGCCTGGGCGACATCCACCACCCGCTGCGCCAGTTCATGCTCGGTGGGGTCGTCCACCAGCCGCTCGGCGAGCGCGGCGTACTCCTCCGCCATGCCCGCGTCCCCCAGCGCCGCGCGTTCGCGCTCCAAGGCCTCGAAGGCCGGCTGGAAGCGCTCCTCCGACAACAGCAACTGACGCACGCGCCGGAAGATGGCGCGGTCCGGCTTCGCACGGGCCGCACGCTGCAGGCACAGCACCGCGCGGTCGCGCCGGAACAGCTTCTGCTCGTAGACGTCGGCCGCCTTCACGTAGTGGCCCGCGCACTCCTCGCCCTGCGTGACGCCGCCCAGCCGCTCCAGGACGTCCGCCAGCGCGGCGCCATCCTGCCGCGACTCGTGCAACCGCTTCAGGCCTCGGAGCGCGGGGAGCGGATCCTTCGCCACCAGCAACGCGCGCTTGAGCAGTTCCTCCGCGCGCTGCGTGTTGCGCTGCCGATCATGCGCGAGCTCCGCGGCGCGGCACAGCAGGCGCACCGCTTCATCGGAGACGACATCGCGCGAGCGCCCCTCGTAGAGGCGAATCAAATCCTCGACACGGCCGGCCTTGTCGAGTGCCGCTTCGGTTTCGACGAAGGTGCGGTCATCGGACACGCGCAGCGTGGGACGCGACGAGGGCGTGGGCTGTTGCATGGAGGGGCGGGCCTTGGAATGGAAAGAAAAAGCAGCGAGGGCGCCAGAGACCGGAACTCTACCGGTCGCCAGCGCCCCCGAGCAATCGTGCAAAACCCGCCAAACGGCGGGAATCATTGGCCTTCTTGCTACCCGGCCGAGGGAGCGTCCGGCGGCGTCTCGCCACCTTCGCCACCCTCGCTTCCGTCCGCCGCATCCGCCGCGGGGGCCTGGGCAGGTGCGGTCGTCTCCGGAAGCGCCTTCGCACGCTCCACACCCGCGCTGTCGTTCAGCTGGGTGTAGAGGGCAAGGGCCTTGTCACGCTGCTGCAGCTCCTCCGCGAGCTGAGCGGCGCGAGGCAGGTTGCCAAGCTTCTCGTGGAGCGGGAGCGCCTTGTCCTTGCGGCCAGCGCCCTCCCACGCCTCGGCGGCGGCGGCGATGTCACCCAGCAGCTCCAGCCACCGGGCGCGGCCGGCCGGCTTCTGCTCCTGCTCGGCCCGGGCCAGTTCCTTCTGCGCCAGCTCCTTCGCCTCGTCGTCCAGCTTCAGACGCTGCATGAAGTGGAAGGCCTTGGGCGGAGGCAGCGGGCTGAGGACCTCCACCGCCTCGCGGCGCTGGCCCACGGCCGCCAGCAGGGTGGCGGCACCGAGCCGGTCCCCCCGCTCCACCAGGCTCTTCACCTCGAGCCCACGGATGCGGTTGGCGCTGGCGATGTCCCGAGCGCGCTCGTACGACTTGCGCGCCAGGGTGAGCTTCCCGGAGCGCTCGTAGGCGAGCGCCGCCTGGTCGAACTGACGGGCGCGCTCATAGAGGCGGGCCACGTTCTCGAAGTCACCCTTGCCGACGAAGTGCTCCATGAGGAGTTCGTAGGCGCCGGCCTTCTCCAGCGTGGGCGCGAGCTGATCCGGCGGCAGCGTACCCACCAGACGGCGGGCCGTGTCGTTGTCGCTCCCGGCCAGGGCGTTGCGCAGGGCGCTCTTGAGGTCGCCACCCGCCTCGAAGAGGCGAGCCGCCTCCGCGAAGGAGTTGTTGCGCTCGTGCAGCCGGCCCGCGTCGCGGGTACGGCCCATGGTCTCGAGCTGCTTCGCCTGCTCGTCCCAGGTGCCCGTCAGCTCCGGCAGTGGACGCTCGCCACGCTCCGGACGCTCACCCCGGGCAGGACGCTCGCGGCGCTCCGGACGCTCCCGGCGCTCACCCGAAGCGACACGCTCACCGCGCTCGGGCCGAGGGCCACGCTCACGGCGCTCCCCACGCTCGGGACGCTCGCCCCGCTCACGGCGCTCCTCGGAGCGAGGCGCCGCGACGGGCTCCTCGACCTCGGGACCGGGCTGACGGCCGCTGGCCGCGAAGGCCGCCTCCGCGCGCTCGGCATCACCCGCGGCACGCCAGGCCTGACCGACGAGGAAGATGACGTCCGTCCACGCATCGAACTTCTCCCGCGCCGGGTCCACGGCGGGAGCAGCAGCCTCGGCGGGAGCAGCAGCCTCGGCGGGCGCGGCGGCCTCCCCCTCGGCGGTGGCTGGTGCCTCGGCGGGCGCCCCACCCTCGGCGGGAGCCTCACCCTCGGCGGGCGCGGCGGCCTCCACGGGAGCCGGCGCCTCGGCGGGAGCAGCGGCCTCCGCGGCGGCGGGCGCCTCGGGAGCAGCCGGCTTCGGCTGACGCTGCACGCGCAGCAGCGTGGTGATGAGGCGGCCACGCGTGTTCAGGTCCAGGTCGTCCAGCGACTTCAGCCGCATGGGCCGAAGCGAGCGGACAATGGCCTGCAGCGGCGCCTTCTCCGCCCCGAAATCCGTCTTGGAGAGCGCCTTCTCCAGGATGCTCAGCTCGGAGATGACACGCTGACCAGGGCCCACGGGGCCCTCTTCGCGATCGCGCCCGCGTCCACGGCCATCTCCACGCCCACGGCCGTCACCGCGTCCGGGCCCGCCACGGCCACCAAAACCACCCGGTCCGTCACGGCGAGGACCTTGGCCCGGTGCACCCCCGTCACGACCACGCCCACCCGGGCGCGGCCCACCGCTTCCATTCTCCTGAGGCACGTCTTTCTCCCGCTAGAACGCGTAGCGAATGTTCGGCGCCACCGCGAACCCGAACGAGCCCCCGGAGACGAGGTACTGCCCCGTCACCTCGAGCCCTACGGAAAAGTGGCGCAGCCGTGTGTAGTACTCCACTCCGGGCCCGGCAAACACAAGAATGTCGGAATCGGGGAGGAGCCGCTGCGGCGAGAACATCGCATAGCCAGCACCTGCACGGAGATAGAACCAGGTGCGCTTCACTTCCTGACTGTCAGCGAACCCCACCAGGCGAGCACGCAACACCGCGCCGGGGATCAGGGTGGAGAAGTCACCCGACACCGCGCCGCCGGAGTTGCCCACGTACTGAGCGCCCGTCCGCACGCTCGATCCCATGAGGAACAAGCCGACGGATACGTGCTCGCCCAGGTCCACGCCCACCTCCACCTGCGCCATGGGCCCGGAGGAGAACGGACGCGGCGTGCCTTCGGCCGCCGGCGGGTTGGTGATGAACAGGGGACCACCGAGCACCGCGAAGTAGATGCCTCGCTCGATTTCATCGAACGTGACAGCCGGGCGGTCGCCCTGGGCAGTGGTGGGCTGCTGGGCGCTCGCGACCGTGGGGAGAACGAACGAGGCGCACAGGGCAAGTGAGGCGAGGGCTTTCATGCGGTCCTGACGTTGGCCCGGCCCCCTCGGGGGAGTGGGAGCCGGGGAAAGGCGCGGTGGGCAGGCCTGCGTCAGGCCTGCCCACCCGGAGAAAGGCCACCCGGCGCTATTCGCCGGACTGCTTGAAGATGAACGGATACGTGACGACCACCACGCCGCCGCCCTTCGGCTCGGGGAACTTCCAGGTGCGAACGCGTCCGGCCACGCACGTCTCCAACTCCGCGTTGGCCGCCGTGGACTGCGCCACCGACGACGAGGCGACCGAGCCATTCCCCGCGATGACGAACTTCACCGCCACCTTGCCGCCCAGCTTCGGGAAGCGGTTGAGGAGGCTCTCGAAGCAATAGCGAATCTGTCCGCGGTTGCGATGGATGACCTGACGGATGAGCTCCTTGTCCAGCGAGCCCATGACCTCCGGGTCGGACGAGGTGATACCCACGTCGACACTCTGCTTGCCGCCCAGCACGCCCACGCCGCTGCCGTAGGTGCCGGTGCCGCCGCCACGGCCCTTGGTGCCAATGCCGCCAATGCCAATGGTGTCACCCGTACCGCCGCCGCCGCCGCTCGTGCCACGCAGCCCCATGCCGCCGAAGCCGCCGGAGTTGCCCGCCTTGGCGCCAAACATGTTGCCCATGGCGCTCTTCAGGTCGCCGCCCAGGCCGCTCTTGCCGAACACCGTGGAGATGCCGCCCTTGCCGCCGCCGAAGATCTTCGCCGTCAGCGCGCGCGCCTCGTCCTTCTTGTTCGGGTCACCCTTGGGCGCGGTGCGATTGTTGGTCTTGGGCGCGTCCTTCTTGCCCATCTGACCTTCGTCGCCGCTCTTCTTCGCCGCCATCTCCCCGCTCTTCTTCTGCTCCTTCTGCTGGTTGAGGCGCTCGAGGAACTTGTTCTTCTGCGCCTCCGGCGGCTTGATGATGAGCTTGGCGATACGGGCGTTGTCCGCCGACAGCTCGTCCGCGTATTCGTCCCCCGCGACGGTGCGGTTCATCGCGGTGATGACGAACGCCGTCGCGATGAAGAACAGCACCAGGAAGATGTTGAGCGCGGTGTAGTCCATGGACTCGCCCAGCGGCACCACGACGCGCTTGGGCACGGGCTGGAAGGCCACCTCGAGCGTCACGCCGCCCAGGTCCACCCAGATGAAGTCCTCAGCGTCCAGCGTGAGCGAGTACGCCTCGCCCTCATGCGAGGCCTTGCCGGACTCGATGACGGCCTTCAGGTCCAGCGTCTCGCCCTTGCGAGTGAGCTCGCCCTTCATCTTCGCGGTGAAGCGAATGGTGAAGGACTGACCGTCCGAACGAACCACGTCGAACGTCGGGGCGCCCAGGCGGGCGTCCCCCATGACGAAGTCCACGCCCGCGGCGCTGCCGACGACGAAGGCCCCCTTCCTGCCGGGAGCCAGGAAGAACTCACCCACGCGCTGGTCACCCCACGCGAAGCGCAGGCCCACGCCCAACGGACCGCTGGACTTCGTGCGGCGAACCCTCCGCACGCGCGGCGCGGCTTCCTCCGGCGCTGCCTCGACGGGGGCTGCAGCGGGCGCGACGGGAGCGGCCACCGGGTTCTGCTGGGTGGCGGCGAAGGACGGGTCGATGGCACCCGCGGCCGGAGCGGCCACCGCGGCCTGCGCCAGGCCCTCGGCCGGCGCCGGCGCGGCAATGACCGGATTCTTCTCCGTCACCACCTCCGAGCTGGCCGCCGCGGCCGCCAGGTTCACCGCGGCCACCGCGGCCGGGTTCTCCAGACGAATGGTGGTGCCACCCACGCGGATTTCATCACCGAAGGAGAGGAGCCCCTTGGTGACGCGCTTGCCGTTGACGTACGTGCCCTCGACGCTGCCCATGTCGATGATGGACATGGTGCCGTCGCTGGCGACCTCGATGACGGAGTGGATGCGGCTGACCTTCTCGTCCTCCAGGCACAGGTGCGCCGAGGAGAGACGGCCAATCTTGATGATGTCGCGCTCGTAGTCCTTGGAGGCGACCAGCGAGTCGCCCTTGAAGACCTTGAGTGTCAGAGGAACGGCCATGGGGGCTCCAACGTAAAGTGGGTACGGCGTCAGACAACGCGCGCGGCGGTGGGTTCCCGCCGCGTTGTGGCGCTGGCTACAGCTCGCCCACGGACTGCATCACCTTGTCCTCGAAGTCCTCGCGGATGCGGATGAGGTTCGAGTGCTTCACCCGCTCACGCGCATCGATGTACTCGCCATCCGGCTTCGTGAGGTCGCCCTCGATGGTGTCGTCCTCGAAGTCGATGTTGGTCGTCTTGGAGTAGCGCACATTGCCCTCCCCTGGACCACCCGGGTTGGAGCCCTCGTCCTGGGCCAGGGCGGGCGTCACCGCGAGCACCGCACACAGCATCAACGCCTTACGCATCACTGCCTCCCGGAAGGGACCCGAAGGCCCCTTCGCACACCGAATCCCCGGATGAGGGGGAAACACAAGGTTCGCATCATCCCCCGTGCCCCCGCCACAGCGAAGGCACTCGGGGGCGTCCCAACTTTCACAGCAGGTCGTCTTCCGGCTCCCCGGGTTCCGCCGAGCCTGCATTCTTCTGGTCGGAGTTTCCGTTCGCGGGGGCGGGCGCTGGCGGCGTGTTGCCGCTGGCGGGGGTGACCTGCGGCGCGGGGCCCGTGCCGGAGGCCGGCGTCGCGGCGGTGGCGGGCGGGTTCGCCGCCCCGGCCGCCTTCTCCGCGGCCTGCATCTGGGCCTGCTGCTGCTTCTGCAGCTCCTCCATCTGCTTCGCCTGCTCCTCGGCGAACTTGGCCTCGCGCTTCGCGTTGACGACGACCTCCACCTCGCGCAGCAGGGCGAACACGGGGGCCTCGGCGGGCAGCGCCACCTCACCGCCGGCCATGGCGATGTACTTGCGGTACAGCTCCGAGGCGCGCTCAGGCGCGTCCTTCACCTTGTGGAGGATGATGGCGCGGTTGAGGTTCACGGCCGCCAGCTCGGGGTCGAGCTTCTCCGCCTCGTCGTACTCCTGCATGGCCTTGTCGAACTGGCCCATGCCCTTGTAGGCGACGCCCAGGTCCAGGTGCGCGGCGGCGTTCTTCCCGTCCGCCTGGAGGATGCGGCGCAGGTGCTGCTCGGCGGCGGGGTAGTTCTCCGCGGCCAGGGCCAGCTGCGCCAGCTCCACGTGCGACGGCACGTAGTCCTCGCGGACCTCCAGCGCCTTCTTGAATGACAGGCGCGCGTCATCCACATCCCCTTCCTGCAGGAGGATGAGGCCCACGGCGTGGTGGAGCTCCGGGTCCGCCGCGTCCAGCTTCACGCCGCGCAGGGCCACCAGCTTCGCCATGGCGAGCTGCTTGCGATCCAGGTAGCTGCGGATCATCACCTTCAGCGCGGTGGTGGACTGCGGGTCGCGCATCAGCGCGGCGCGCGTCAGGTCCATGGCCTTGGTGTGGTCCCCCTGCTGCCGGAAGATCTCCGCCAGCCGCGCGCGGGACTGCGCGTCATCCGGGTAGCGCTGGAGCACCTCCTGGTACAGCGCCACCGCGCCGGCGACGTTGCCCGCGTTCTGCTCCATCACCGCCAGGTTCTCAGAGGCCTGACGCAGCGAGGGCTTCTTCGTGAGCGCCGTCTTGTAGTGGTTGCGCGCCTCGGTCAGCTTGCCCTGGCGCTCGGCGAGCACACCCAGGTTGTAGTCGGCCTCGGCGAGGTTCCCGTCCGCCTCCAGGGCGGACTGGAACTTCCGCTCCAGCGACGGGTAGTCGATGGCCTTGGCCTTCTTCTGCGTGTCGAACGCCTTCAGCGCGTCCTCGAAGCGGGCCTTGGCCGTGTTGGAGATGGGCTGCACGGCCTCCGTCTTGCCGGCGTTCGGATCCGCCGTCTTGGCCGTGCCGGGGCCGGTGGCCTTGGAGGAAGTACAACCGGCGGCGGCCAGCGAGACAGCCGCCAACAGGGGGAACAGGCGCATGGTGCGGGTCGTCCGGTTCATTAGAGGAAGTCCTCCGGCTCCTCGTCATTCCCGCCCTGCTTCGCGGGAGTGGCGCCGTCGGTGGTGGCCGCCGGGCGGGCGTCCACCTGAGTCTCGGTCTGCGAGCGCAGCTGCGCGGTGAGGTCCGTCAGGTCCTCCTGCAGCGTCTCCGCTCGGGCCTGCTGCGCGTCCGACGCCGCCTTGGGCGCCGGCGGCGGCACGTCCTGGATGGTGGCCAGCAGGTCGCCGCCAATGAGCTGCACGCGGCCCTTCAGCGCCACCTTCTCTTCGGGCATGTCGGGGTAGCGGTCCGGCTGGTACGTGGTGCGCAGCAGCTTCAGGCTCTCCGCGGCGCAATCGTTGTAGACGTCCAGCTCCCGGCTCTTGGCCACCGTGGCGGAGAACGCCTCGGTCGCCTTGTCCTTGAGCGGCTGCGCCTGGTTGGCGAACTCGTCGCGCAGCGCCTGCTCCGACTCCTCGTCCAGGCCGCGCGGCATGGGCGCGTTGATGAGGCGGTCGGCGAAGTGGTCATACGCCAGGCCAATGCGGTGCAGCGCGCAGATGGCGGGCTCGGGCGCGCCCAGCGTCACCGTCTGCACGTACTTCTTCTCCACCACCTGGAGCGCGCGGCTCTTGTCCTGGATGCTCGCCTTGAAGCGGTCCGGCGACGGCGGGACACCCCAGTACAGCTTCAGGCGCCGATACTCGTTCCAGTCCAGGTCCACCGACAGGAACTGCGCCTGCGCGGCCGTGGCGAGCGCCGGCTTCTCCAGCGAGCCCTGCACACGGCGGGGCAGCTGGTCGAAGTGCTCGAAGATGCGCTTCTGCATGCGGGCCACGTCACGCGTCTTGCCCATCTTCTTGTACAGGTCGACGATGCGGCCCTCCGCGGCCAGGAACCGGCTGGGGGAGCGCATGTTGTCGCGCTCGTACTCCTCCAGCATCTTGATGGCCTTGAACGCGGCGCCGCTCTTGGCCGTCAGGTCGATGATGGAGAGGCGGATTTCGTCGGCGTCCTTCGCACGCGGCCACAGCGTCAGGTAGTGCTCGCGGTTGCGCAGCGCCGCCTTCACCTGGCCCAGGCCCTCGCGATAGGTGGCGGCGTTGAAGAGCGCCACCTGCGCCTTGGACTCGTCCCACTTCTGCACCACCGCGGGCTTGTTGTCGTCCGCCGCGCCCCGCTTCTTCTTGCCGCCACCACGCGCCTTGGCGTTGCCCTTCTCACCCAGGCTGCGCTCGTAGCCGCGCACGTAGGCCTCGTACGTCGCCGCCGCGTCCTCGAAGTCGCCAATGGCCTCCAGCGCCTCCGCGTTCGCGTAGATGGAGTCCGGCACGTGCTTGGAGCGCGGGTACTCGGCGAACAGGCGCTTGCGCACCTCGATGGCCTTATCCAGGCGCTTCGCCTTGTAGTAGTCGACGGACGCGTTGTAGAGCGCCAGGTCGGCGATCTCCGTCTGCGGGAAGTCCTTCACGAAGGCGAGGTACGCCTCGGCGGCCTTCTCGAACTCCTTCTTCTCCTCCAGCTGGCTGACGAGCTTGAAGGACGACTGCTCGATGAGCTTCGCCAGGTCGTCGCGGAACTTGCCCACCGCCAGCTTGTCGTTGGCGTAGAAGCGCCGCGCCCACTCGTTCACCTTCGCGTAGTCCTGCAGCAGGTGGTACGAGTCCAGGATGAGGTTGGCGGAGATCTCCGCCGCGCGCTCGCCGTTCTCGAACTTGTACTCGGGGTAGCCGAGCGCGATCTCGCTGAAGCGCAGCACCGCCTCGTCGAAGTGGTTGTGGCGGTAGTAGATGTTGGCCGCCTTGAAGGCGATCTCCACCCGCTTCTCGCCCTTGGGCACGTACTTGAGGTAGCGCTCACACGCGTCGAGCAGCGCCTTCTTCAGCGTGGGGATGGCGGCCTTCTTGGTGATGTCCGAGCCCACCGCCTCACTCTTGCCCTCGCCCCGCGCCTCGCCCGCCTTGACGACCTCGTCGTAGGCCAGCACCGCGTTGTAGGCGGCGTTCTGCAGCCACTTGCCCGGCTTGCCCGGCTTCGGCTTGCCCTTGTCGTCCTTGGCCTCCAGCACCTTGGCGTCCTGAAGCACGACGAGCGTGTAGTTGGCGGCGGCCTTGTCGAAGTTCTGCAGGTTGTCGTTGAGCAGTTCGGCCCAGAAGAAGCGCAGGTCGTACGCCTTGGGGTTCTCCGGGAAGAGCGTGAGGTAGTCGCTGTACACCGCGTCCGCGTAGCGGAACGTCTCCTCGTTGCGCGTCTTCTTGCCCTCGTTGTGCCAGGTGACGGCGAGGTTGGACAGCGTGCGCTCGGACAGCTCCTTCGCCTCCGCCAGCAGCTTCTTGTCCTTGTCCTCCTTGATGACGCCGGAGCCCTCGACCTCCTTCATGATCTTCACGAGCCGGCGCACCTGGACCACGGTGCGCTCCTTGTTGCCCATGCGGAGGATGCAGTCGACGATGCGGCCCTGGAAACCAGGCGCCTCGGGGGACAGCGGCTTCTCCTTGATGAGGCCGTTGTAGGTGATGGCCGCCTCGCGGTCCTTGCCATCGCCGTAGTACAGGTTGGCCAGCTGCTTCAGCATCGTGAAGCGATCATCCGGGTTGGTGGCCACCTTGCCGAACTCCGCCCGGGCCTGCGCCACGTCACCCTGGTGCGCGAACGCCCGCACGTAGTCGGCGCGCGCCTCGCGCAACAGCGAGCTTCGGCCGCCGCCCTTGCCGCCGTCCTTCTCCAGGGCGTTGGCGCCAGCGAGCTCACCGTAGAGCACCACCGTCTTGAACTTGTCCTTGGCCGACTCGAAGTCGCCCATGTTGTAGTGGCACCAGCCCTGCTTGTAGAGGGCGAAGGCGTACACCTGGCTCTCGGGGAACTCGGCGGCCTTCTTGTACGCCGCCAGCGCCTTCTCCAGCTCCGGGCGCTTCCCCTTGGAGTTGTTGAAGTAGTACTCGCCGAAGGCGAAGTAGGCGTCCGGGATGTACTTCGACTGCGGGTGCTTCTCCACCAGGCGCTTGAAGGCCACCAGCGCCTTGCGGTCCTGGCCATCCTCCATGAGGTACTGGCCGAGGAAGAAGAGCACCTCGTCGGTGCGCTCGAACTTCGGGTACTCCTGGACGATCTTCGTGTACTGCTCCACCGCGAGCTTGCCGTACTCCTTCTGCTTCGCGATGAACTCCGCCTTCTCCGCCTTGGCCCGCTGCTGGCCCGCGGCGTCGTTGCGGTTCATGGCCTGGATGAGGTCGT
Organism: Myxococcus virescens; assembly: GCF_900101905.1. Taxonomy (NCBI): domain Bacteria; kingdom Pseudomonadati; phylum Myxococcota; class Myxococcia; order Myxococcales; family Myxococcaceae; genus Myxococcus; species Myxococcus virescens. Next base: position 91,067 of record NZ_FNAJ01000013.1, read on the forward strand.
CATCCTTCCGGTTGGCCTCGAAGAAGAAGAACTTGGACTCCTCCCAATAGAACTCGCCCAGGCGGAACAGGAGGCTGGGGGCCTCCTTCGGATCAGGCGACAGGGAGATGATCTTCTTCAGCGACTGGATCTGCTCGCGCCGCTTGGAGGCCACCTGCAGCTCGACGCCCAGCCGGAACTGGTCGTACTGGAGCGCGGGGGCGACCTCTTCTTTCTTCTTTTCACGGGTGATGTCGCCAGCCAGGGACTTGTCCACCGCGGTGGCGGACTTCCGGCCGAGATCGGCATCGCGCGGGGCTTTCTTCTCCTGGGCGGCGGAGGCCGTGGCCAGGAGGACGAGGCAGACGAGAAGCGAACGGCGCATGGTCTTCCTAGGAGAGGGGCACCGGCGTCCCCAGTTGCTTGCTTGGTAGGCAAGTGTCCGGGAATCTTCGGGAATTTCCATTCGGGGACCCTCACTATGCGCGGTTTCCGCGCGGCGGGTCAACACTGACTGGCCGCCTGCTTTCCTCGGGGAGCGTCGGTTCAAAATCTTCCAGATTCGCTGTGAAAATCGGCGCCCTGGAGTTGCCATGTCGGACCTGCCAGGTATGGGGGAACGGACGGTCGGTTGCCCGGCCTCCCTGCACTGGAGTACGCGTCGGATCATGAGTCTCCTCCCCGAAAGCGCCAGCTTCGAAGAGCTGGTGCAGGACTACTTCCTCGCTGTGCGTGGTGCGGGGCTGATGCTCTCTGCCCTGGACACCGAGCTTTTGACGACCTGGGCCCGGGAAGGCGTTCCCTTCGAGGTGGTGGCGCGCGGCATCTCCCGCTCGGCGGAGAAGGCCCTCTGGGACGCGCGGCCCGGAGAGCCGGTGCTGCGCTCGCTGCGCGCGTGCCGGCGGCAGGTGGAGTCGGAGATCAAGAAGTACCGGGAGCTGGCGGCGGGCGCGGGTGAGGAACCCTCCTCCAGCCCCAAGCGCAAGCGGGCCCGGTCCTGGGAAGAGACGCGGCACGCGCGGCTGTGCGCGGCGCTCGAGGACCTGGCGGGGCGGAACGAAGCGCTGTCGCACCGTGTGCGCAACCTGCGCATCACCGTCCTGGCGCATGTCCCGGAAGAACCGGCGGCCATGGATGCCCAGGAAGCGCTGGCGTTCCTGCTGGTGCTGCGCGCCCTGCCCTTCCTGGATCGGTGCGCCGTGTGGCGTGAGGCCCTGGCGGCGTCCGCTGAACAACAGGTGATGTCGCCGCGCGCCCGCAAGGTGTCCCGGCGCTTCCGGGTGCTGGCGACGGTGCGCCGGCGGCTGGGCGTGAAGGAGATGTAGGTGGGTGGGACGCCTGACTGCCCGTTCAGTGGACTGACGGCCGAGGAGAGGCTCTGGTATGGCGGTGCGTGAGATGGCTCCAAAGGCGAATGGCGAGGCGTGTGGCGTGTGCGGCGGGCGGACCTATGTCATCGAGCGCCGCGGGGACCAGGCCCAGGCGCGCATCTGCGCGTGCTCCGAGCACTGCTCGGTGTGCGGCGGGCGCGGGCACGTGCTGGTCGAGCGCGAGGGCGAGTTCAGCCAGAAGATGGGTCCCCGGCGCTATGAGGTGATGGAGACGTGCACATGCACCAAGCTGCGACAGCGCATTGCACGCTTCGATGCGCTGGGGCTGCCTGCCTCAGCAGCGCATGCGACCTTTGAAAACTACCGCGCATCCAAGGAGGAACAGGACAGGGGCCGCAACGTGGCCATGCAGTTCGCCTTCCAGTATGTGCCGGGTGGTTCGTCCAAGGGATTCATCCTCAGCGGGCCCGTGGGCACCGGGAAGACACACCTCCTTGCGGCGACGCTGGCGCACCTGGCTCTGGAGCTGGGCGTGCGTGGGCGCTACGTCGAAATCTCCCTCCTCTACGCGACCATCCGGCGTGGATTCCAGGAGGGCAAGAGCGGCGGCGAAATCATCGGGCCCCTGTCTGAGGTGGAGGTGCTGGCCATCGACGAGATGGGCAAGGGCCGCGGCAGCCCCTTCGAGATGGAGACGCTCGATGAGCTGATCGCCCGCCGCTACAACGCGGGCCGCACCACGCTGTTCGCGTCGAACTACTCCCTGGAGCCGGAGAAGCGCGCCATCCGAAGCACGGCGCCGACAGGCTACCGCACCACCGAGGACTCACGCAGCGCGGTCCGCGACACGGAGCTGCTCCGAGAGCGCGTGGGTGAGCGCATCTACAGCCGGCTGTGCGAGCTGTGCACATTCGTAGAGTTTCCGAAGGACACGCCGGACCGGCGCCGCACCCGGCAGGAGATGGACGCGCCCATGCACCATGCGACGGGCGGCGGACGCACGCTGGGACGGTAGTCACGCGGGACGGCGGTCTGCGCCATCCCGCTCGACGGCCGGCGGAGGCTTCGCGCATCCTCCCCCCATGACTGACGCCATCATCGTCCTCGTCACCGCGCCCACCGCGGACAAGGCCGCCGAGCTGGCCCGCGCGCTGGTGGAAGCGCAGCTCGCCGCGTGCGGCAACATCGTCCCCGGCTTGCGCTCCATCTACCGGTGGGAGGGGAAGGTCCAGGACGAGCCCGAGGTCCTGCTCATCCTCAAGACGCGCGCGGCCCTCTTCGAGCCGCTGCGCGCGCGCATCGTCGAGCTGCATCCCTACGACGTCCCGGAGGTGCTGCGCGTGGACATCGCGGAGGGGCACGCGCCGTACCTTTCCTGGATTCTGGGCAGCACCCGCGCGCCGGACTGAAGTCCCGCTCCCCTGCTTGGCTGACGGGCGCAGCCAGCGCCCCGCCTGCGGCTGGAACAGTGAGGGAGCGGCTCCAGGGAAGGGCTCGTGCGCGGCCTCCGACAGAATACGGCGCGGCGAAAGGAGCGTTGTCGGCTCGCCCTCTTCCCCCAGGAGCCGACCCCCATGTCCCGACTGCGCAGTTTGTGCCTCCTCGGACTCGTGTCCGTGGGTGGCGTCGCCTGCTCCAACGGCGCGCAGGCACCTGCTCCAGCGTCCGATTCGAGCCCCCTTCCCAGCTACCCTGGCTCGCGGCGGCCCTCGGCCCCCAACATGCCGACGCCCCCGCCGCGGAACGACAACGACGACGTTTCTGGCCATGACGGCGATGACGACGACGACACGCCCGTGGTGCAGCAACCGCCTCCCGTCCCTGCGCCGCAGGCACCGGAGCCGCCCGCCTACACACGGGAGTGGTACGTCAGCCCGTCTGGCAACGACTCGGCGAATGGCTCGCGTGAAAAGCCGCTGCGCACCATCTCCAAGGCCCTGACGCGGGTGGGCCCGGGGGAAATCATCCGCGTCCAGAAGGGCACCTACGCAGAGAAGCTCATCATCGACGCCAGCGCCAAGGCCGGCACCGCCGAGGCCCCCATCACCCTGCGTGGCGAGGGCCTGCCCAAGCTCGTCCCCACCCAAAGCGGCTGGTTCATGGCCCACGTGCAGCGCCCCCACTGGCGCATCGAGGGCTTCGAGTTCGACGTCCGGGGTCAGCGCCAGGTCGCCGTGACGTTCTCTGGGAACACCACGGGCACCGTGCTCGCGGGCAACGAGCTGCACCACGGCGCGTTCGGCAGCGGCATCAGCACCGACGCGGGCGCCAACGGCATCACCATCGAGAACAACCACATCCACCACTTCGCGCGAGGCAACGACGACTCGCATGGCGTCGTCATCGCGCCCACGTCGGTGGACATCACCGTGCGGGGCAACGACATCCACGACAACTCGGGCGACTCGGTGCAGTGCCTGGGCCCCGAGGGCTTCAGCAACAACGCCCCGGCGCGCGGCGTCCTCATCGAGGACAACGACATGTACGACAACCGGGAGAACGCGGTGGACCTCAAGACGTGCCACGACGTCGTCGTGCGCGGCAACCGCATGTACGGCTTCGGGAAGTCCACCTCGTCCCGTGGCGAGGCCGTGGTCGTGCACTACTCCGCGCGCAACGTCGTCATCGAAGACAACGACATCTCGGACTCCTCGCTGGGCATCGCCGTGGGTGGCAACCGCGTGGGCGCGCCGCCCACCAACATCTCCATCCGCCGAAACCGCATCCACGACTTGAAGACGCCCGAGGGCTCCGGCATCCGCATCGAGAATGGCAGCGACGTGCGCGTGCTGCACAACACCGTGGTGGGAACGGACGGCTTCGCCTTCGTGGTGGGCCACGGCACCGGTGGGCCGTCCACCAACATCGCGGTGCGCAACAACCTGTTCGCCACGCGCAACGCCGTCAGCATGGGCCTGTCCGCGCCCGGCCTCAGCATGACGTCCAACCTCTACCTGGCCGACGCCGCGTTCAACACGGGCATCTTCGTCGCCCCGCAGAGCGGGTGGGTGGGCAGCACGCTCGCCCACTGGCTGTCGAACGGCGTGGAGCTGGACTCGGATGAGAGCGGCGAGCCGCTGGTGGACCTGGACACGCTGATGCCCGGCGAGCGCGCGGTGGACCGGGGCACGGACCTGGGGCTGCCCTACTGCGGCGCCGCGCCGGACATCGGCGCGGTGGAGTCGGACTGCCCCGAGGCCACCGCCGCCGCGCTCATGGAGTAATCGCGCGCACCAGCGAATTGCCGGCGTCCGCCACATAGAGGCGGCCGTCCGGCCCCACCGTCAGACCGGCCGGGAGGACGAGGTCCGCCGCGTCGCCCGGCCCGTCCGAGTGGCCGTAGCGCCCGCTGCCGGCCAGCGTCGTCACCTTCCGCGCGCTGCCGTCCGCGTTCAGGACGACGCGGCGCACGCGGTAGTTGCCCGGGTCCGACACTGCGAGCGAGCCATCCTTCAGCACCGCGATGCCCAGGTACGGTAGGAACTGGGACGACTCCGGCGCGCCGTCACGGAAGCCCGGCGTCGTGCCCGCAACCACCGACGTGAGGCCGTCGCGGATGCGAACCACCCGGGACATGCCGGACTCGACGACGAACAGCGTGTTCCCATCCGCGCTCACCGCCACGCCCGAGGGCCGGTAGAGCCAGTCACCCTGCAGCGTCGTCACCGGGTGGCCCTCCGCCACCAGGTCGATGCGGCGAATCACGCCGTTGTTCATGTCCGCCACCAGCAACGCGGTGCCATCCGGCGTGACCGCCAGCCCCGTGGGCTGGTTGAAGGCCGCCTGCTTCGCGGGGCCGTCCATCAGGCCCGGCGTCCCGCCCGCGAACACCTCCACCTTCCCTTCCGGGTCGATGCGGCGGATGACGTAGTGGTCCGTGTCGGCCACGTACACGTTGCCCGCGGCGTCCGCGGCGATGCCCATGGGGCCATTGAGGCCGGAGGCCACCGTCTTCACGTCGCCCCCTGGCGTCACGCGCTTCACCGTGTTGCCCAGGCCGTCCGCGACCACGAGGCCTCCATCCGGCAGCAGGGCCACCGCGGTGGGCGCCCCCAGCGAGTTGCCCGCCACGGGGACACCGGCGCGGACACGCTTTCCGGGCACGCCCGCCACCGTGCGCACGTCTGCCGCGGAGGGCCCCTGGGGGCTCGACGCGTTCTGCCGCTCGAAGCGCACCAGCGTGTCGGGTACCGGCCGGCCCAGCGCCTTGTAGAGCACGTTCGCGACGATGCGGGCCGCGCGCGGGTCCGCCATGTCCTCGGAGGCCAGCGTGCGCACGAAGTCGATGCCGCCCGCGGAGAAGATGTAGGCGCTGCCCTGCTTGCGCAGCACCATGTGGCCGAAGCCGAAGGCGCCCTGAAGCGACAGCAACGGGGACTCGGCCAGCACCTCCAGGCCCTCCGGCGAGTTGCCGTTGCTCACCAACTGGTCCACTTCGTAGCCGTTGGCCATCCACAGCGTGTCACCGGCCTTCAGCCCCGAACCCGCCAGTGCCCAGTGCCCCGGGTTGGTGATGACGGCGGGGAAGCCGAACTGGTGCCAGCGGGAGGAGAACTGCACGCCCAGGAGCGCGTTCTCCGGACGGCCCACGACGCGCTCGCGGAACTTCACCGTGCGCTGGGCGCCCGTGTACGGGTCGTTCGCGTGGCCCTTGTAGCAGGCGATGATGCGCCGCGGCCGGCCGTCCTGGGACGGCTCCATCTGCGCCTGCCAGTACGCGTTGTTCGCGCCCAGGTTGAGCAGCGACCGGCCTTCCGCCACCGCCCGGTCCGCGTGCTCGCGGATGCGCGGGCTCCAGTACTCGTCGTGGCCCGACATGAAGAAGGCCTTGGCGCCGGCCAGGAAGTCGTAGCTGGCGTCCAGGTCCTCGTCGGTGAAGTAGCCCACGTCCAGGTCCTGCGACTCCAGCCACTGAACCAGGCTCAGGTCGTCTGTCAGCAGGTGGCCACTGCCATGACCCCGATAGTTGGGCCGGTCATAGGACACCCGGAAGGCGCGGCTGACGCCGTGCTCGCGCATCACCCGGTCGCGGTCGTCATAGAGGCTGGTGCCCCCCCAGGTGTTGTAGGCGGCCCAGGTGGCGGTGGGGATGAGGACGGCAACCTCGGCGCGCGGATTCGCGTCGCGCACGAAGAAGGGCACGTACCGCTGGTGGTTGTCCTCACGCACCAGCTTCACCACGTACACGCCGCGCACCCAGTGTTCACCAATGGGTATCTCCAGCGTGGGCGCCCAGCGACAGGCGACGAGGCCCGTGGACCGGTCCGCGGGACAGTCGCCCTGGCGCACGCCGGCCACCGGGCCTCCGCGTGCCAGCTCACGGGCGCCCGTGCCGCCGTAGTGCCCCATCCGGTACACGTACCAGCGGAAGGTCCGGGCCTCGGACACCGACACGGCGACGCGCAGCGTCTCGCCCTGCGTCAGCGTGGCCTTCAGCGCATAGCCTTCGATTTCGCGGCTGTGGGCGTTGCGGGTGATGCGCCACGCCGTGGTCCCCGGGCGGCGGTTCTCCTTGCGCACGGCGTCCGCGTCTCGCGCGGGCAGCTCCACTGGGCCCGCGTCCGGAGGCTCGGGCTGCCCGGTGCCGGCGTCCGGCACCCCCGCATCAATGAGGCCCGGATGCGGCTCGCCGTCGCCGCCGTCATAGCCGTCGTTCAGGGGAGGCGTGTCATGTTTGTCACCCGGTATCACCGGGCGCAAGGCCGCCTCCTCACAGCCAATGCCACCGAACATGAGCGCAAGCCCACACACCCAGCCCGCCCAACGGCCTGCTTGAGCCATCCCGTTCCTCCAAGCCACGGCGCTTCGACCGGAGGGTAGCCACGAACACTCAGGAGGGAAGCGGGTGCCCTCCTGGAGCAATGATTGGGATGGATCACCCGGACAAAAGCCCAGGGTAGGAAAAGGCCTAACCTCCCAGGAGCTCTCGGTGCAGCCGGGCCGTCAGCGCCTTCAGGTGTGCTTTATCCACCAGCAGCGTCAGTTGCAAAGGCGACGTATGGGCCGCGTGGACGTGAGCCCCCAGCTCCTCGGCGGCGGCCAGCGCGCGGCGCAGCGGCGCCCAGTCCGCGTTCAACCCCACGCCCACACAGGTGACGGTGCCCAGGTCCTCGCGCCAGGACACGGCGGCACCGAAGCGCGTGGCCAGCTCCCGGCGCAGCGCGTCCGCGCCGTGGATGTCCGCCAGGGGCACGGTGATGACCGTCCTGCGTGCCCCACCCACCGGGCCCTCGAAGTCCAGCGTCCGCCCGCGCACGGCGCGCGCATCCAGGAACTCCAGCAGCTCCGCCAGGCGGACCGGCTCCGAGGCGGCAAGCACGGCCATCTCCGCGTCGGCGGTGACACCCTTGAGGCGGTGGTCCGTGGGGACGGCCAGCTCCTGGACCGCGGTGCCCGTTCCCTGGCCGTGCGCGGTGCGGGCGAGGATGGTGATGCCCCGCGCCTTGGCCCACTCCACCGCCTGCGCGTTGAGCACCTTGGCGCCCGCGCTCGCCAGCTCCTGCATCTCATCGTAGCTCAGCGACTCCAGCTTGCGCGCGTCCGGCACCACCCGGGGGTCCGCGCTGAAGACGCCGTCCACGTCCGAGTAGATTTCACACGCCTCCGCGTCCAGCGCCGCCGCCAGCGCCACCGCCGTCGTGTCCGAGCCGCCGCGCCCCAGCGTCGTCACTTCCTTCTTGAAGGAGACGCCCTGGTAGCCCGCGACGATGACGACCTTGCCGCGCGCCAGCTCGTCGTGGATGCGGTACGGCCGCACCTCCACGATGCGGGCCTGCGCGTGCGCGTCCGTGGTGATGATGCCGCTCTGGCTGCCGGTGAAGCTGATGGCCGGCACGTCCATCTCCTGGAGCGCCATGGAGAGCAGCGCCATGGAGATGCGCTCGCCACACGTGAGCAGCATGTCCAGTTCGCGACGGGGCGGGTCCACCGAAACGCCCTTCGCCAGCGCCAGCAGTTCATCCGTGGTGTCGCCCATGGCGCTCACCACCACCACCACCTGATAGCCCGCCTCGCGCTTGTCCTTCACCCGCTGGGCGACCTTGCGGAGCTTCTCCACGCCGGCGACCGACGAGCCGCCGTACTTCTGGACCACGATTGGCATGATTCGACTCACTACCCTTGTTCGGCGTGTCCGGAAAACCACACTGGCAGGCCTCCCTGCAGAAGTCTGGCCAGCCGCTGAACGACGCCCACACCCGGAGTCGGTGTCGCCTTGACACGCCAATGTCGGGTTTAATGCCGCGCCCATGCCGATGATCGAGGTCCAGCACCTCACGAAGCGATACCGAGACCGGGTGGCCGTGGACGACCTCACCTTCCAGGTCGAGGCGGGTGAGATTCTCGGGTTCCTGGGCCCCAACGGGGCGGGCAAGTCCACCACCATGAAAATCCTCACCGGCTTCCTCCCGCCGTCGGAGGGGGTGGTCCGCGTCGGGGGCTATGACGTGGAGGCCCAGCCGCTCGAGGTGAAGCGCCGCATCGGCTACCTGCCGGAGATGCCGCCGCTCTACGTGGAGATGACGGTGCGAGGCTACCTGCGCTTCGTCGCCTCGCTGAAGGGGCTGTCGGGGAGCGCCCTCAAGGCCGAGTTGGAGCGGGTGGCCGCCCTCATGGGCGTGACGCACGTCATGGACCGCGTCATCCAGAACCTGTCCAAGGGCTACAAGCAGCGTGTGGGAATCGCCCAGGCACTGCTCGGCTCCCCGCCGGTGCTCATCCTGGACGAACCCACCGAAGGCCTGGACCCCGCACAGCGCGCCGAGCTGCGCGCCCTCATCAAGGGCCTGGCCGGCAAGCACACCGTCATCCTCTCCACGCACATCCTCCCGGAGGTCACGATGACGTGCCAGAAGGTGCTCATCATCCACCAGGGAAAGATGGCCGCGTACGACGACATCTCCCAGCTGGCCCGCATCCACGGGCAGGCGGAGAACGCGTCGCTGGAAGAAGTCTTCATCAAGCTGACCGCCGCCTGAGCGCGGCCCCTTTTCGAGGACCCCGCCTCCATGCGCACCGCCCTGGCGATTGCCCGCAAGGAACTGTCCATCTACTTCACCACGCCGTGGGCCTACGCCGTCTTCACGGCGATGGCGGCGCTGACGGCCTTCTACTTCATGGACCTGCTGCAGGCGTTCAACGACGTCCAGGGCGTGGCGCGCCGGGTGGGCTGGGCGCAGATGTCCCCGGACTTCAACATGTACCGCAACCTCACGGACGGGGTGGTGGTGGAGCTGTGGGGCAGCGTCCTGGTCATCACCCTGGTCGTCACGCCCTTCCTGTCCATGCGGCTGTTCGCGGAGGAGAAGCGCAACCGCACCTTCGAGCTGCTGATGACGGCCCCGGTGCGGCCCATTGAAATCGTGCTGGGCAAGTACCTGGGCGGCCTGGGCGTCATCTCCGCCACGCTGGCGCTCACGCTCGTCTTCCCCCTACTGCTGTCCGTGCTGGGCCACAGCGAGTCCGGGCTCGTGCTGGAGTGGTCCACCGTCCTGCTGGGCTACGGCGCGCTGCTGCTGTGGGGCGCCACCTGCATGGCCGTGGGTCTGTTCATCTCCGCGCTGACGGAGAGCCAGATGCTGGCGGCCTTCCTCACCTTCTGTGCCCTGCTGGCGTGGATGCTGCTGGGCCAGGTGGCCCGCCGCGCGGAGGAGCCGCTGCGCTCCGCGCTGTCCTACGTCGCCTGCGACCTCCAGTTGCAGGGGATGATCAAGGGCGTGCTGGACGCGCAGTCGCTGGTGTTCTTCGCCTCCGTCATCGGCTTCTCCCTCTTCCTCACCCACCGCACGGTGGATGCGCAGCGGTGGGCCTGACATGAAGGCGGCGCATGTCGGCAAGGTCCTGGGCGCGTTCGGACTGCTGCTGTTGCTGTCGAGTCCGTTCACCCTGTTCATCACCTCGGACAGCGCCGTCGCCGCCGCCGTGAAGGCGGGCGCGGGGCTGGTGCTGGTGGGCATCTACGGCGCGACGAACTACCGGCAGTTCGGCCAGTTCGCCACGCGCCGCTCCAGCAGCTTCTTCGCCACCACGGTGCTCACCACGCTGGGCGTGTTCGCCGTCCTGGTGGCGGTGAACGCCCTGGCCTTCAAGCAGAACCGGCGCTGGGATTTGACGCAGGCGCGCATCCACACGCTGGCGCCGCAGACGGTGTCCACGCTGGCCGCCATTCCCGACCCGGTGCGCGCCATCGCGTTCATCACCCCGGCGCATGCCCAGTACGGCCAGTTGGAAGCGCTCTTCGCGCTCTACCATGCCGAAGCGCCGGGGAAGTTCGAGTACACCTTCAAGGACCCGCGCCGAAGCCCGGACCTGGCCGCGAAGTACCAGGTGCGTGAGGGCCAGACGGCGGTGGTGCTGGTACGCGGCGAGGGCGAGCACGCCACGCACACGCTGCTCACCACCGTGTCCGAGCAGGAGCTGACACACGCGGTCCTCAAGCTGAACGCGGTGGGCACCCAGAAGGTCTATTTCGTCACCGGCCACGGGGAGTGGCCACTGGACAAGGAGCAGGCGCCGCCCCATGACCCGGGCGCCAGCCTGTCCGAATTCCGGAGGCAGTTGCTCCAGGAGGGCTACACCGCGGAACCGCTGAACCTCGCGGGTGTCCAAGACGTGCCACGGGACGCCGCGCTGGTCATCATCGCGGGGGCCCGGGGGCCCTACACCGCGCCGGAGAAGGAGCTGCTCCAGCGCTATCTCGCCTCCGGAGGGCGCATGCTCTACTTCGCTGACGCCGGCCTCCGTAATGGCCTGGACGGGCTGCTGGCGGAGCACGGCGTGCAGGTGGATGAGGGCATCGTCGCGGACGCGCAGTACAACAGCGGCAATCCCTTCGTGGTGCTGTCCCTCTTCTACAGCGACCACGAGATTGGCAAGCCGCTGCACCAGCGGGGACTCAACGTGGAGTTCCCCACCCCGCGCAGCCTGACCCTGCTGCGCCTGGGGATGGCGCCGGGTGTCCAGGTGCAGCCGGTGGTCCTCACGTCCCAGTACGGCTGGGTGGAGAGCACGCCAGAGGAGAACGCGGTGCCGTCGGATGGCGAGAAGACGGGCCAGTTGGTGCTGGTGGCCGCCGTGACGCGTGATACCCAGGCCTCGCCGGGCAAGCGCTTTGATGAAGCGCGCCTGGTGGTGATGGGGGACTCGGAGCTTCTCCTGGACCCGAACTGGGGCCATGAGCCCAACCGCAACCTCGTGATGAACGCGCTGGGCTGGGCGTCCAACCAGCTCACGAAAATCACCATCCGCCCGCCGGACCGCGAGGTGTCCACGCTGGAGCTGGACGCGGCGACGCTCAGCCGCATCCGATTCTTCGCCACGGACCTCATGCCACTGTCGCTGCTGGGCGTGGGCCTGGCCATCTGGCTGTCGAGGCGCAACAAGTGACGCCGGCCCGCGGAAGGTGGCGGTGGAGCATCCTGACCGTCGTCACGGCGGGCCTGGGGCTCACCGCATGCACCGGTGAGAAGGCATCCGAAGCGAGCGAGGCCCGGCGGAAGGCCGACGCCCAGCAGCGCCTCTTCATCACGGGGACGGAGGAGACGCGCGGACAGGACGACGGGGTACCTGCCGAGAAGCCTGTCTTCACACACTTGACGGTGCGGGCCCGGGGGGACACCACCGAGGTGGTTCGCGAGCAGGACGGGACCTGGAAGCTGACGGCGCCCGTGTCCGCTCGCGCGGAGGCAGCCGTGGTGGAGACCCTCCTCGGCACGCTGGCGTCTTCGAGCTTCAGCGCCACCGTGAAGGAGGCGCCCACCGACGCCGACCTGGAAGCGTACGGCCTGAAACCGCCCCTCTTCACCGTCACGGCCCGGGCCTTCGTGCCAGATGCCCAAGGCCAGGGGGCGCAGGACCCCGCTCGCCAGCGCACGGTGACGCTGCACTGTGGCAAGGAGAACACCTACGACGGCTCCGTCTACGTACGCCGGGACGCGGAGCCGGCGGTCCACGCCGCCGCGGGGACGGTGCGCTGGGCCCTGGACCGGGACACCTTCGCCCTGCGCGCCAAGGACCTCCTGCCCCCCCTGGACGAGCGTGCGCTGAAGGGCATCGAGGTGAAGGCGCCGCGGGGTGCGTATCAACTGGCGCGGGACGCGGACGGCGCGGGCTGGCGGGTGGTCGCGCCGGTGGCCGCCAACGCGAACGCGACGCGTGTCGCGGAGCTGCTGAAGGCCCTGGTGGAGCAGCGGGCACTGTCCTTCCCCGAAGACACGCCGGAGTCCCGAAAGCGGTTGGGTCTGGAGGCCCCGGTGGTGGACGCCCGCTTCACCGGTGGCCCGGGCGAGCCGGTGCGCGTGCGGATGTCCCGCGTGACGGAAGACGGCGCCGTGCGCGCCTATGCGTTGCGCGAGCAGGGAACGCAAGCCGTGCTGGGTGAGGTGCCCGAGGACGCCCTCGGCGTGCTGGACGTGAGCGTCCGGGAGCTGAAGGACCGGCGCGTGCTGGAGTTCCGGCGCCAGGACGTCCGTCGCATCGTGTTCCATCCGGGCGGCGGCGCGCCCGCCATCACCGTGGTGAGCACGTCGGAAGCCAACGAAGGCGCCGGGCACTGGGACGTGGAGTCCCCGCAGCGGGGCAAGGCACAGCACTTCAAGCTCGCCTCGCTGCTGCGCGCGCTGGAAGGTCTGAAGGCCACGGGCTACGGCGAGACGAACCCCAAGAATTGGGCCCGGTATGGCGTGACGGAGGACTCCCCCGGCGCCGTGCTGCTAGGCGCGGACGGACGCGAACTGGCGCGGCTCTGGCTCGGCGCTGAAGTCCCCGACGAGCCCGGCACGCTCTACGCCCGCGGCTCCGGCCCCGACGTCCTCAAGGTGCCCGAGTCACGACTGACGTTGCCCACCAGGCCCGAGGACTTGCAGGAGGCCCCGAAGGCCCCCGACGCGCCGAAGCCGCCCGCGAAGACGGAGCAAGCTCCCTGACCACCCCGTCCCCGACTCACCATCAGAAGACAGCGCCCATTCACGCGAGGTCAGCGCCCGTCACCGGCATCCCTTCACGAGCGCCGGCGCGGAACAAGGACCTGGCGCAGCTCACAGCTTGATGACCTCCGTCCCCCGCCGGGGCAGGACGACGCGGAACACGGTGTGACGGCCGGAGCCGGACTCCACGTCCACGCTGCCGTGATGCGCGTGAATGATTTGCTGGACGATGTAGAGCCCCAGCCCCAGGCCTCCGGTGCGAGCCCGCTGTTGTGAGCATCCCCGGAACGGGTCGAAGAGGTAGGGCTGCTGCTCGGCGGGAATCACGCCCACGTTGGACACGGAGAAGGTGATGGAGTCCGCGTGGCTGCCATCCAGCCGGAGCTGCACCGGCTCGCTGGTGTCCCCGTGCTGAAGCGCGTTGCCAATCAGGTTCGAGGCCACCTGCGCGAGCCGGTCCGAATCCCAGTCCCCCACCAGGTCCCCTTCCTTCCGCACGTCGAGGGAGTGCTGGGGGAACGCCGCGTGGTGCTCCTGGACGATTCGCTGGACGAGCAGACCGAAGTCCGTCTCGCTCCGGCGCAGCGGGATGCCACCCGCGAGCCGGGCCCGCGCCAGGTCGAGAACGTCCTCAATCATCCGGCCCATGCGCTTGCCGCTCGTCAGCATGCGGCTGGCGCTCTTGCGGACAGCGGGGTCCTCCGTGCGGCGGAAGAGCAGGTCCGCGGCCGTGAGGATGGCGCTCAACGGGTTGCGCAGGTCATGGCCCAGCACGGCGGTGAACATCTCGTTGAGGCGAAGCGTCTCCGTCAGCTCCTCCAACTGGTGGGCCAGCTGCTGCTTCTGCCGGTGGAGCTGGAAGAAGACCTCCGCCTTGTTCCGCAGGACGTGCGGCTCCAGCGGCTTGTAGAGGAAGTCCACCGCGCCCGCGTCATACCCCTTGAAGCGCCGACGCTGGTCGTGTGCCCCCGCGGTGACGAAGATGATGGGAATGTCGCGCGTGCGCTCCGAGCCGCGCATCAACTCCGCCAGCTCGAAGCCATCCATCTCCGGCATCTGCACGTCGAGGAACGCGAGCGCGACGTCATCGTGCTCCAGCAGCAGCTCCAGTGCATCCGCGCCCGAGCGGGCCTGGAGCACCTCGACGTCCTCACGGCGCAGCAGGGCAGCGAGCGCGATGAGGTTCTCCTCGAGGTCATCGACGAGGAGGCATTTCACCCGGGGCGTCATGGGAACGGAGTCCTTCCCGATACCGTCAACCTTCATGTCCACCTCCTACCCTCCGCAACAGGTCGGCCAGCTGTTCGAGCGAGAGCACGAAATCCACGGGGCCACGCGCCAGCGCCGCGGCGGGCATGGTGGCGACGTGGGCCGTGTCGGGGCGCTGCACCAATGTCACGCCGCCCGCGTCCCGCACGGCCGCCAGCCCGCGCGCACCGTCCGAATTCGCGCCCGTGAGGATGAGGCCCGCCAGGCGGTGACCGTAAACGTCCGCGGCCGACTCGAAGAGCACGTCGATGGACGGCCGGGAGAAGAGCACGGGGTCATCCGCGGAGAGGGCCAGCGAAGGTCCTTCATCCACGAGCAGGTGGTAGTCGGGCGGCGCGAAGTAGATGGTCCCTGGCTGGACGGACTCCTTGTCCTGCGCTTCCCGGACGGGGAGCGCGCAGCGCGCGGAGAAGATGTCCACCAGCATGCTGCGTCGCTCCCGGGGTTGGTGGATGACGACGAGCACCGAGGGGCGGAACGCGCGGGGAAGCGAGGGCAACACCGTGACCAGCGCTTCCACGCCCCCGGCGGAAGCGCCCACCACCACGGCGTCGATACGGCCCCGGAGGCTTTCGAAGTCCACGAGCGCCCTACACTTTCTGGAAGAGGCGGTCCTCCCAGACGAGGGAGGTGAAAGCCGACGCGTGTTGAGAGAATCGCAAGGACTCACGGGCCCCCAGGCCCAGGAACCCCCTGCGACAGAGGGAGTCCTTGAACAGCCCGAGCGCGCGCTCCTGCAGTTCGCGGTTGAAGTAGATGAGGACGTTGCGGCAGGACAGCAGCTGGACCTCCGCGAAGACGCTGTCGGTGGCCAGGCTGTGGTCCGAGAAGACGATGTGCTTCTTCAATGTGCGGTCGAACACCGCGTTCCCGTAGGCCGCCGTGTAGTAGTCGGAGAGCGAGGCCGAAGCCCCGGACTGGCTGTGGTTCTGGGTGAAGGCGGCGATGCGGTCCACGGCGTAGACGCCCGCCTCCGCCTTCTGGAGTGCCTGGGTGTTGATGTCCGTGGCGTAGATGAGCGTGCGCTCCAGCAGCCCCTCTTCGCGCAGCAGGATGGCCAGCGAGTAGACCTCCTCGCCCGTGCTGCACCCCGCCACCCAGACCTTGAGGGACGGGTACGTCCTGAGCAGCGGGACGACACTCTCACGCAGCGAGCGGAAGTAGGACGGATCCCGGAACATCTCGCTCACCTGCACGGTGAGGTAGTTGAGCAACTCCGGAAACAGGTCCGGCTCGTGAATGAGGCGGCCCTGGAGCTGTGACAACGTGCGGCAGCCGAAGTGGTCCGCGGCCAGCGTCATGCGCCGCTTGAGCGACGCCATGGCATAGCCACGGAAGTCGTAGTGGTACTTCAAGTAGATGGCGTCCAGCAGCAGCCTCAACTCGATGTCCAGGTCCTTGGATGCCCTCATGCCGCCCGCCCGTCCCTAGGCCTTGGGCATCCAGACGCGGATGAGCGACAGCAGCTTCTCCACATCCAGAGGCTTGGCGATGTAGTCATTGGCGCCAGCGGCCAGGCACTTCTCCTGGTCATCCCGCATGGCCTTCGCAGTCAGGGCGATGATGGGCAGCTTGTGCCATTCGGTGCGCTTGCGGATTTCGCGCATGGCCGCCAGCCCATCCATCTCCGGCATCATGATGTCCATCAGCACCAGGTCCACCGTCTGCGACGGTTGGGCGAGGCTGCGCGTCAGACGCTCCAGCGCTTCCTTTCCGTTGCGGGCAATCTCCACCTTGGCGCCCCGCGGCTCCAGGACGCTGGACAGGGCGAAGATGTTTCGCACGTCGTCCTCCACCACCAGGATGCGCCGGCCCTCCAGCGCCGCCTCCCGGTCGCGCGCCACCTGCAGCATGCGCTGCCGCTCCGGGGGCATCCGCGCCTCCACCTGATGGAGGAAGAGCGTGACTTCGTCCAACAGGCGCTCGGGCGAGCGCGCGCCCTTGATGATGATGGACTTGGAGAAGCGCCGCAGCCGCTGCTCCTCGTCGCGCGTCATCGAGCGGCCCGTGTAGACGATGACGGGCGGGAAGGAGACGTTCTCCAGCGCGGCCATCTGCTCCAGCAGCTCGTAGCCGCTGAGGTCCGGCAGGTTGAGGTCCATCACCATGCAGTCGAAGGTGCGCTCACGCAGCTTCTCCAGCGCCTGCCCCGCCGTGGCCACGCCGACGATGCCCACCTCGTCGCTCTCCAGCAGGTGCTGGATGCTCTCGCGCTGGCGGGCGTCGTCCTCCACCACCAGCACGCGCCGCACGCCGGGGGAGAACTTGGTCTCCAGCTTGCGCACGGCCTCCATGAGCTGCTCGCGCTGCACCGGCTTGAGGGCATAGCCCACGGCCCCCAGCTCCAGCGCCTCGCGCGAGTGGTCCGCCACGGAGATGACGTGCACGGGGATGTGCCGCGTCTTCGCGTTGCGCTTGAGCTGGTCCAGCACCGCCAGGCCCGAATGGTCCGGCAGGTTCATGTCCAGCAGGATGGCGCTCGGCTGGTACCGCACGGCGGCCTGGTAGGCGTCACTACCGTTGTCGGTGACGATGGCCAGGAAGCCCAGCTCCCGCGCCAGGTCCCGGAGGATGAGGGCGAAGCGCCGGTCATCCTCGACGACGAGGATGACGCGCGCGTCCGGAGCCAACTGCTCGCGGTCGTCCTCCACGGCGCTGGCGGCCAGCGGGCGCGGCGCGGTCTCCACCAACGACGCGGGAACGGGCGCGGGCGGCGGGGCCACCGGCGCACGGAAGGAGGCCACCGCGCCAGGAGACTCGCGAGCTACCAGCGTCCGGTCGCCGAGCGCCACCGGCAGCGTCACGGTGAAGGTGCTTCCCTGACCGGGCGTGCTCTCCACCGACACGTCGCCGCCCAGCAGCCGCGCCAGGTCGCGGGAGATGGAGAGGCCCAGCCCCGAGCCGCCGTACTTGCGGTGGGTGCTGCCATCCGCCTGCCGGAAGGCCTCGAAGATGAGGCCCTGGAGGTGAGCGGGAATGCCGATGCCGGTGTCCGTGACGGCGAACGCCACCCGGCCCGGACCGGCGGGAAGGACGCGCAGGGACACCACGCCCTTCTCCGTGAACTTGAGCGCGTTGGAGAGCAGGTTCTTCAGCACCTGGCCCAACCGCTGGGGGTCCGTCTCCACCGTGGCCGGCGCTCCCGGCTCCACCTGCGCGGTGAAGCCGATGCCCTTCTCCTGCGCCAGCACCTGGAAGGTGCGCGACAGGTTCTCCACGAAGCGCGGCAGGCTCACCGCCTCCGGCAGGAGGTCCACCTTCCCCGCCTCGATGCGGGACAGGTCCAGGATGTCGTTGATGAGCGCGAGCAAGTCGTTGCCCGCCGCGGAGATGGTCTGCGCGAACTTCACCTGCTCCTCGGTGAGATTCCCATCCTTGTTGTCGGCCAGCAGCTTGGCCAGGATGAGCGAGCTGTTGAGCGGCGTGCGCAGTTCGTGGCTCATGTTGGCCAGGAACTCGGACTTGTAGCGGCCGGTGCGCTCCAGCTCCTCGGCCTTCTCCGTCAGCTCCGCCTGGGCCCGGGTGAGGACGTCCTTCTGCTTCTCCAGCAGCTGCGTCTGCGCCTCCAGTTGGGAGTTGGTCTGCTCCAGCTCCGCCTGCTGCTCCTCCAGCCGGGCCTGGGACTCCTTCAGGATGCGGCTCTGCTCTTCAATCTCTTCGTTGGAGACGCGCAGCTCCTCCTGCTGGGCCTGGAGCTCCTCGGACTGGCGCTGCGTCTCCTCCAGCAGCTCCTCCAGCCGCGTGCGGTCATGGGAGGTCCGCACGGCGATGGCCACCAACTCCGCCACCCGTTCGAGCAGCGTCAGGTCGGAGGGGTGGATGGGGTGGAGGAAGCCCAGCTCCAACACCGCGTTGACCTTGCCGTCCACCTGCGCGGGTACCACCAGCAGGTGCCGCGGCGTCCCCTGCCCCAGGCTGGAGCTGACGGGCAGGTAGCCTTCGGGCACGTCCTGGACGTGGAAGACGCGACGGTGCTTGAGCGCCTGTCCCACCAGCCCCTCTCCTGGCTGGAGCACCGCGCCCGAGTTCGGGAAGGTCGCGGGCAGCGCATAGCCCGCGAAGCGGCGGAAGCGCTCCGCCTCATCCGCCAGGTAGAGGGCGCCCACCTGCGCATCCAGGTACTCCGCCAGCAGGCGCAGGACGTTGTCGCCCAGTTGCTCCAGGCGCTGCTCGCCCTGCATCGCCGCGCTCAGCAGCGACTGTCCCTGCTGCATCCAAGCCTGGATGGAGCGCGCCCGGAACTCGCGCGACGTCATGTACGCCGCGATGAAGATGAGCACCAGCAGCAGCGCCGACCCCAGCCAGGTGACGGTCAGCGACGTGGTGGCCGCGCGCTGGAAGTCGCCATCGCGCAGCTCGAGCAGCCGCCGCTCCTCCGTCTCCATCTGCTCCACCAGGGCTCGGATGCGGGTCATCAGCTCGATGCCTTCATCGGTCCGGACCAGGGCCAGCGCGGCATCCGGCTGGCCCGTCTGCTTCAGCTCCACCGTCCGCTGAATCTCCGCCAGCTTCTCGGTGATGAGGGCGTTGAGCGTCACCAGCCGCCGCTGCTGGAGCGCGTTGTCGCCCATCAACGTCTGGAGCTCCGCCAGTTGAGTCGGCAGCAGCCGGTTGGCGTTGGTGTACGGCTCCAGGTAGCTGTCCTCGCTCGTCAGCAGGAAGCCGCGCTGGCTGCTCTCCGCATCTTTCACCGAAGAGAGGAGCGTCTTGAGACGTTCGACCACCCCCATGGTGTGGCGGACCATCTCCACGGCGTTCGTCCGCGTCTCCAGCGCCTGGTAGGTCAGGACGGCGATGAGCAACACCGCCAGCGCCGCCACCACGTAGCCAGCGAGCGTCGGCGGCGGCAGCGGTGGTCCAAAACGATTGACGCGAGGGGTGGAGGAGCTCATCGAACCTCCCGCACGGTCGAGAGGGCGCGCTCACTTCCGCGACGGCACGAACGGCCAGCCAGGCCGCTGTTGAGGCACTGAGGAACACCTGTCATGTTGAGACGCGTCCGGTAGCGGGGGTCGACGCAGCAGGTCACCGCGTACCACAGGCCGCGCTGGGTCCTCAGGCGCCCACCCGCCAGACACGTCGCACAATATCGGCTACGCGACACTGTGCTGCCCCGAGGGGTGGCTACACCTCCAGCAACACATACCGCTGGTCCGGGGTGTGCTTCGCCAACAGGGGCATGGCCACGTTGTAGACGGGGATGCCGCTCTTCGTCTTTCCGTTGCGAGCGCCGTGGTGCGCGTGCCCGTGGAACACCGCCTCCGCGCCGTAGTGGTCAATGGGCATGGACAGGCGGCTGGTGCCCAGGAAGGGGCGAATCTCGATGTTCTCCCCCTCCAGCGTGTCCGGCACCGGGGCGTAGTGCATGATGACCACCTTCTTCTCCACGTCGAGGTGGCTCAGCGCGGCCTCCAGCTTGAGCGACTCCGTGACGGCCTCCTGCACGAAGGCCTTCGTCTGACCCTCGCCAAAGGCCTGGAGTGTCGCGTTGCCGAAGCCGCCGCCAAAGCCCTTCACGCCCGCCACGCCCAGCACCTTCTCGAAGATGAAGTGGTCCCCGTCCAACACGTGGACGCCGACCTTGGCCAGCTCGCCGCAAATCTCCTTCACCTGGTTGTGCTCATAGTCGTGGTTGCCGAGCACCGCGGCACAGGGAACGCGGAGCGCGGACAGCTCCTCCGCCAGCACCTTGCCCTCTTCAATCATTCCGCGGTCGGTGAGGTCGCCGCACAACACGAGCAGGTCCGCCGTGGCGTTCACCTGCTTGACCAGTTGCCGGAAGCGACCGTGGTGGTCCTCGCGGCAGTGCAGGTCACCGACCGCCGCCAACCGAATTTTCGAGCCCGGATCGCGCGCCACTCTCGTCCCCTCGCTGTCGTTCGTTCTCGTCCCAGGACCTCCCGTCACTGAAGCCCCAGTGGTGGATGTCCACGTGATAGTTCACGCGGGAAATCAGGTTGCCGCGGCACAGCTTCTCTTCCCAGCACCCCTCGCGCAGGGTGTGCAGCGTGCGGCTCATCAGCTCCGCCATCACCCATTCGGGAATGGCGTCCCGCTCGGACGGATAGGCGAAGCGGAACATCATCAGGTGACTGAGCAGGACCTCCCAGTACCGGTCGAACCGGCGCATCATCCGCTCCCAGTCCATGTTCCGGCCCGCCTTCAGCAGCAGGTGGTTCACGTCCGCGCCGTCATAGCGCTCGCGCTCGTTCACGAACGCCTTGGACCAGATCATCTCCTCGGCGGGAGCCACCAGACACTCGTGCCCGAAGATGGTGGCGCGCGGGGCGTGTTCGAACCACTCGTCGTCCACCACCGCCACGCCGTTGCCGGAGGAGAAGATGAAGTCGACGAAGTAGTCGCCCTTGAAGGCCTTGTAGAGCCAGACCTCGTCCGCGCGCTCGGTGCGCCAGCCATCCTTCTCCAGGACTTGCAGCGCTCGGAGCGCGTCCGCCTTGCGGGGGAAGAGGTCCAGGTCCTTCGTGTCGCGGTAGATGCCGGTGTACGTCGCATAGGCGTAGGCACCGCCCACGACGAAGGGCACCCCGGCGTCGATCAGCAACCCGACGGCCCTGGCCCGGGCGTTGAGTTCGTCCGGGGCCCGCTCACGCTCTGCCAGCTGCGCGTCCGTACCCATCTCGCCGGGATGGTTGGGGTGTCTCTTTTCCATGGCCGAAAGGTAGGACTGAGAATTTCAGCCGTCCGCCGGTGCGGAATAGATGCCTGGGGAGCGGGCAGCCAACCTACAAGCATCGTGATTCCGGACGTTTCACGCACCCTGCAGGCGCCTTTTCCGTTTTCCGGCCGAGCTGTGTCCATACAGGCAGACACGCTGCTGCACGGCCCGCCGGGGGCCGTTCGAAGGGAACGTGGACCATGAGCCTGCTATGTGCCGCCCTGCTGGTGACGGGCTGTGACAACGCGACGAGCGACGAAGACACCTTCCGGGAAGGACTGCCCTCCAAGGCGATGGCGGAGATGCGCTCGCCCTCCAGGAACAACGGGCAGGGGCTGACGGCCTCCTACGGCGAAGGGCCACAGGCCGGGTACCATCCTGAAGGCCAGGGCGGGCAGGAGGCCGTGGAGACGCGGGAACTGGTGCGCGTGGACGTGGAGACACGGGCGGCCGCCATCCACCACCACGTCGATGGAATGACGCTGGATGAAGCAGCCGCGCTGCGGAGCCGCTCGGTGCCCACCCGCCGCAAGCAGTTGGAGCACTTCGCGGCGCTGGGCGGAGAGGAGCTGAAGGTCCCATGAGCGCGCACGAATCGGAATGGACGCTGCGCCGCCTGAGCGCCGGAGAGCTGACCACCACCGAGGCCGCCCGCGTCCAGGCCCATGCGGCCTCGTGCGAGTCCTGCGCCCAGGCCCTGCGCGGCATCCAGGCAGCCCAGACACGGCTCGAAGCGGAAGGCCCCTTCGGGCGCTTCGAGGCCGGCGTGGAGCAGGCCCTGCGGCGGCAGCAGGACTCCGCCCGGCCACCGCCGCGACGCTGGGTGGCGACGACGGTGGCCATCGCCGCGTCGCTGCTGGTGGTGGTGCTGGTGCGCCCGCTGCTGGGCTCCAGCGCGGAGTCGGGCGCCATCGAGGGACTCAACCGCCTCAAGGGCGGCGCGACGGCGGAGCTGCTCATCGGCGGGGGGCTGGGGCCACAGCGGGAGGCCATTCCGGGAAGGCCCGAGGCGCTCGACCTGGGTGAGCGGGTGACGGTGGGCTACACGGCGGGGACGCACCGCTACGTGGCGGCGCTGTCGGTGGATGCCATTGGCGAGGTGACGCCGCTGTTTCCGGAGGCGGGAGCCAGCGCCCCCGTGGTCCCTGGCAGTGGACAGCACTGGCTGCCCGGAGGCTGGGAGTTCACCGGCTCCGGAGCTGAGCGCGTCATCGTCGTGCTGAGTGACGAGCCCCTGCCCCAGGAGACGCTGGTGGAAGCCGCCCGGCGCGCCTTTGCCCAGGCGGATGGCGACGTCGGCCGGATGGCCGAACTGGAAGTCCCCGGAGCGCAGACGCACTGGGTGCTGCAGAAGCCATGAGCCGTCTGCCCTGCCCCACGCGCGCCCTGGCGCGGGTGCTCGCCCTGTCCGCGTCCGCCGCGGACACGCTGCGCTGCTTCGCGCTGGTGGCCGGCAATGACCAGGGCGGCGCCGACGCGCGTCCGCCGCGCTTCGCTCGGGACGACGCCCGGAAGATGCAGTCGCTCCTGCCCCGCCACGGCGCTGGGATTTACTCAATCCCACCGAGGGTGAGCGCGCCACCTGCCCGGACTTCTCCGCGCCGGACGGCCAGGAGGGCAGCCGAGCGGACATTCCCGCGCATGAATGGTGACGCGCGGGGTGGATTCTCTATGCTGGCCGCTGTTCTCCCGCGCCCTCCATGTCCAAGCCCTCCATCCTCGAAGTTCTCAAGAGCCCGCGCATCTGGCTGCTCGTGGCCGTTGGTTTCGCCTCGGGCCTGCCCCTGTGGCTGACGGGCGTCACGCTGTCGGCGTGGATGAAGGACGAGGGCGTCAACTTGAAGACGATTGGCGTCTTCGGCCTCGTGAGCATGCCGTACACCTTCAAGGTGCTCTGGGCGCCGTTGATGGACCGCTACACCCTGCCCTTCCTGGGCCGGCGGCGCGGGTGGATGCTGGTGACGCAGGTGCTGCTCATGGGCGCCATTGCCGCCATGGGTCTGGTGAATCCCAAGGACGCGCCGGTGACCATGGCCGCCATGGCGGTGCTGGTGACGTTCCTGTCCGCCAGTCAGGACATCGTCGCGGACGCGTGGCGCACGGACATCCTCACCGTGGAGGAGCGCGGCCTCGGCAACTCCACGTACATCACCGGTTACCGCCTGGGCATGCTCACCGCGGGCGCCCTGGCCCTGACGCTGTCGGACATCGCCGGCTGGTCCCAGACGTACTTCATCATGGGCCTGCTGATGGCCGTGGGCGTGGTGGCCACGCTCCTGGCCCCGGAGCCCCAGGGCTCGAAGCCGCCGCGCAACCTGACGGACGCCGTGGTGAAGCCCTTCGTGGAGTACTTCACGCGCAAGGGCGCCGTCGCCGTCATCCTCTTCCTGGTACTCTACAAGCTGGGAGACGCCATCGCCGCCGGAATGGTGACGCCCTTCTACAAAGAGCTGGGCTTCTCCAACACGGAGATTGGCGCGCTCAGCAAGGGCCTGGGCATGGTGTCCACCATCGCGGGTGGACTGCTGGCCGGCGTGCTGATGGTGAAGCTGGGCACGCGGCGCAGCCTCTTCGTCTTCGGCGCGGCACAAGCCCTCACCAACCTGATGTTCATGGGGCTGGCGCTGGTGGGGAAGAACGACCTGATGCTGGCGGCCACCATCACCGTGGACAACCTCTGCGGCGGTCTGGCGGTAACGGCCTTCGCCGCCTACCTGATGTCGCTGTGCCACAAGAGCTTCAGCGCCACGCAGTACGCGCTCCTGTCCGCGCTGGGCACGGTGGCCAACCGTCTCATCTCCGCCTCCTCCGGCTACCTGGCTGAGTGGCTGGGCTGGCCTACTTTCTTCGCCGGCACCGTGCTGCTCGCCGTGCCCGCGCTGGTGCTGCTCGCGTTCCTCCCAGAGAACGCCGCCACCCCGGCCGAGGAGCTCCCGGAGCCCGCGCCCCAAGGCGAGTCCTCATCCAGCGCGGCGGCCGTGGCCCGTTGAATCGCCACCTGAATCCCGGGGCCGGCACGGCCCGGATGTAACGCGGTGCACGCTCGCCAGAATCGTTGAGCCGTCCTCCTTGCGGCATGGCTATGTTCCGCGGCCATGGCACACCCGCTCGCTGGCAAGCCCCCACCGGAAGACTTCCTCATCGACCCCGAGAAGCTGCGCGCCGCCTACTTCTCCGGCCGGCCCGACGTGGGCGTGGCCGAGCAGCGCGTCGCCTTCGGCACCTCCGGGCACCGCGGCTCCTCCGCGCGCAACAGCTTCAACGAAGGCCACATCCTCGCGGTGACGCAGGCCATCTGCGAGTACCGCCAGCAGCAGGGCATCGACGGGCCGCTCTTCCTGGGAATGGACACCCACGCCCTCTCCTCCCCCGCGCAGCAGACGGCGCTGGAGGTGCTGGCGGCGAACGGCGTCCAGGTGCGCTTCACCGACGGCGCCACGCCCACGCCCGTCATCTCCCACGCCATCCTCACGTACAACCGCGGCCGCACGGCGGGGCTCGCGGACGGCATCGTCATCACCCCGTCCCACAACCCGCCGGAAGACGGTGGCATCAAGTACAACCCGCCCAACGGCGGCCCCGCGGACACGAACGTCACCTCCGTCATCGAGAAGCGCGCCAACGCGCTGCTCGGCGCGGGCAACGTGGGCGTGCAGCGCATCCCCCACGAGCGCGCGCGCACCGCGGCCACGGTGAAGCCGTACGACTTCATCACCCCGTACGTGGAGGACCTGGGCACCGTCATCGACATGGAGGCCCTGCGCGGCGCGAAGCTGCGCATCGGCGCGGACCCGCTCGGCGGCTCCAACGTCGCGTACTGGGAGCCCATCGCCACGCGCTACGGGCTGAACCTGCACGTGGTGAACCCCACGGTGGACCCGACGTTCCGGTTCATGCCGCTGGACCACGACGGGAAGATTCGCATGGACTGCTCGTCCCCCCATGCCATGGCGAATCTGGTGCGCCTGAAGGATGCGTATGACATCGCGTTCGGCAACGACGCGGACTCGGACCGGCACGGCATCGTCACCCGCAGCCTGGGGCTGATGAACCCGAACCACTATCTGGCGGTCGCCATCGACTACCTCTATCGCAATCGGCCCGGCTGGAAGCCCGGCACCGCGGTGGGCAAGACCCTGGTGAGCAGCAGCCTCATCGACCGCGTTGCGAAGGACCTGGGCCGCCGCGTCGTCGAGGTGCCGGTGGGCTTCAAGTGGTTCGTGGACGGGCTGCTGGACGGCTCGCTCGGCTTCGGCGGCGAGGAGAGCGCTGGCGCGTCGTTCCTCCGCCGGGACGGCACGGTGTGGACCACGGACAAGGACGGCATCATCCTGGACCTGCTGTCGGTGGAAATCCTCGCGCGCACCGGGAAGGACCCCGGTGAGCACTACCAGTCCCTGGCGGCGAAGTTCGGTGCGCCGCACTACACGCGCATCGACCAGCCGGCCACCGCCGCGCAGAAGGCCGCGCTGAAGAAGCTGTCCCCGGAGGCGGTGAAGGCCACCACGCTGGCCGGTGAGCCCATCCTCCAGCGCCTCACCCGCGCGCCCGGCAACGACGCGGACATCGGCGGGCTCAAGGTGGTGGCGGAGAACGGCTGGTTCGCCGCGCGTCCCTCCGGCACCGAGGACGTCTACAAAATCTACGCGGAGAGCTTCCGCGACGAAGCCCACCTCCAAGACATCCTCCAGGAGGCGCGCGCCATCGTCGGCGAGGCGTTCGCGTCGACTTGAGCGGCGTGAAGCTCGTCCTTCTGTACGTGCTCGCCCTGCTGATGGTGGGCGCGGGGCTGAACCACTTCCGCGCCCCGCGCATGTACGAGCGCATCATGCCCCCGTACCTGCCCTTCCACGGACCGTTGGTGTTCTGGAGCGGCGTGGCGGAGGTGCTGCTGGGCGTGGGCCTGGTCATCCCCCAGACGAGCCCCCTGGCCGCCAGGGGCCTCATCGCCCTGTTCATCGCCGTCCTTCCGGCCAACCTCTACATGGCGCAGCACCCGGAGCGGTTCCGGAAAATCCCCCCGGCCCTGCTCTGGCTGCGGCTGCCCCTGCAGGCGGTCCTGATCCTCTGGGCCTGGTGGTACACCTGAGCCGGGCCGCCCGCCCGGCTGCCCTCCGGTGCGTCCTTCCTTGACTCGCAGGGGGGTGCTCTTTAATTTCAGAGGCTTCCAGTAGCCCCACCGAAATCCGAAGGACGTTCCATGGCTCGCGTTACCGTCGAAGACTGCCTCCCCCTCGTCGACAACCGGTTCGCGCTGGTGCTGCTCGGCGCCAAGCGCGCGCGGCAGCTGATGGCGGGTGCCCGCCCCATCCTCGAGCAGTCCAAGAACAAGCCCCCCGTGCTGTCCCTGCGCGAGGTGGCCACCGGCCGCGTGAAGTTCGACCGCGACGTGCGCGAGGCGCTGTCCGGCAAGTACACGGGCGACGAGCCCAAGTAGTCCCCGCCGTTCCCTTCAGCCCCCTTCCTTCCCGGCAATGCTCGCCGGGGAGGGGGCCTCGGGGAGCAGGCCCTGGGAGCGCAACCAGCGCACCGCCCTCGAGGCAACGGCCTTCTCTCCTTTGTAGCCCAGCAGTGGCACCAGTTGGACCACCGGCACCCAGCGCACCTCGTCCACCTCGATGCGCGGTCCCGGCAGCGGCCCCAGCTCTCCCTCCTGATAGCGGAACAGGAAGAAGTGGACGCGCTTGAAGATGCGCTGTCCGCGGAACTGGTACACGTAGCGAATCTCGCCCAGCGGGGCCATGAGCGACACGGACAGCCCCGTCTCCTCACGCACCTCACGGCTCGCCGTCTGCTCCGGCGACTCACCTGGGTCCACGTGCCCCTTGGGGAGCGCCCACAAGGTGCGGCCATGGGGACGGATGACGGCCACCTCCCAGTGGCCGGCGCTCTCCCGGATGACGACACCTCCTGCGGACGCCTCGCGTGGCATACCCGCCCACCCTACCCGATGCGGAAGGAAAGGTGCTCACCCGCCATGCGCGAAATGGCGAAGCTTGGCCTCCGCCCCCAGCCGGTAGGCGTAACGCAGGTCCCCCAGCAGCCGGTCCAACCGCCGGGCGGCGACGTGCCCCATCAGCCGCGAGCAGAAGCGGCGTGACAGCCGGTTCGCCTCCTCGTAGCGCCACCGCTCCTGGACGGAGAGCTGCTTGCGGTAGGACACCCGGTCGAAGAGACGCTGGAGCAGCTCCCGCGCCCAGGCCCCCACGCCTTCGCCCCACCGGTGCAGCAGGCACACCGCGAACTTGTCCACCTCCGCTTGCGCCTCCAGCTCCAGCAGCGACACCGTCCGGCCGTGGGCCGCCGTATGGGCCACGTAGAGGAAGTGGCTCACGCCTTCGGCCAGCTGGCAGTAACCGGCTAGGTCGCTGTCCAGCACGTACCCCAGCGGACCGGATTCGTAGGGCTTGAGCCTGTCGAGCAGCGCCGGTGACAGATAGAGGGCCAGCTCCAGCGCGTCGCCTGCCTCGTGCACCAGCAGCTCCTCGTCGGCGCGGCCGGTGCCTCCCAGTTGGGCGGCGGCCTCCGTGTCCACCACGAAGACCTCCGCCCTTGCCTCGCACGTGAAGCCGTAGATGGCCTCCAGGTGGTCCTGAACGCGGCCAATCATCCCCACCTCCGGCTAGTTGGCGAGCTGTCCCTTGGGCCGCGGCATCATCCCCGCGTCGAGCAGCACGCGCTCCAGCCGGTCACTTCCGGTGCGGACCCACGCCTCATAAACTTTCAGCACGCCGCTGGGGCCGGCCCGCACCATGCCCCGCGCGGAGATCTCCTCCAGCACCTCCACCACCTTGCGGAACTTCTCGCACAGCTCCCGGTACACCTGCGCGAAGCCCGCCGCCGGTGTCAGCTCCGCCACGTGGCCATACGCCGTGCCACCCATCTGGATGTAGTAGTCCGGCCCCACCACGCCGCCCTCCAGCGCGCCGGAGAAGAAGCCCACGGTGTACAGCGACACGTCGCCCAGCCGGCGCAGCGTGCGGATGCGCTCGGCGCGCTCCTGCTGCAAGGCCTGGTGGTAGAGGATGGCCAGGGGCTCGTGGTCCTTGCGCCCGTCCTCCTCGCGGGTGAACAGCTTGTCGGTGACGGCGAACTCGGACAGCAGGTTCACCAGGTAGAACTCCGTCACCTCCGCCAGTTCTACCCGCTGCCGCCCCGTGACCTCGCCCAGAAGAGACTTGAAGAACTCCTTCAGAGACAGGGACGCCACCAGTCCACTCATGGACACCTCCCGTCATTCCCCGGGCGGACGTCGCCCGAAGGAGACCTGGGAAGCGTAGCAATCGGGTGCGGACGCGGCAAAAGCCACTCTCAGTGATTCCAGGCACTTGCGTTAGCACTCTCCTATCGAGAGTGCCAATCCAGCGCCCCACGGCAGCCCGCCGGGCATGAAGCCACGGGTCGAGGACGTCACGGAAAAACCCCAGCAATGCCGCGCAGTTGGCACGTTCGGGAGCGGTCAGCCAGCGTCGCTTGACGGGTCGACTTCGGTGGTTATTATCCGCCGCGCCTGGGCGTTAGCACTCATGAGGTGCGAGTGCTAACCCCATGGGTCGCGAGGCCCTTTTTCAACCCCCAAGCAGCTTTCGGTTGCCAACGGAAACGGCGCCGGAAGCGACACGTAAGGAGCAGGCCATGAAGATTCGTCCCCTGCAGGATCGGCTCATCGTCAAGCGCGTCGCCGAGGAGAACAAGACCAAGGGCGGCCTCTTCATCCCCGACACGGCGAAGGAGAAGCCCCTCGAGGGCAAGGTCATCGCCGTGGGCAACGGCAAGGTGCAGGAGGACGGCAAGGTCCGTCCGCTGGACATCAAGGCCGGCGACACCATCCTGTTCAGCAAGTACGCGGGCACCGAGATCAAGCTCGACGGCGAGGAGCACCTCATCCTCCGTGAAGAGGATGTGCTCGGCGTCATCGAGAAGTAATCCGGCTTCCCCCACTCTTCCTTCAAGGAACCATCCAAATGGCGAAGGACATTCTTTTCGACGTGCGCGCGCGTGAGGCCATCCTCCGCGGCGTCAACATCCTGGCCGATGCGGTCAAGGTCACCCTGGGCCCCAAGGGCCGCAACGTCGTCATCGAGAAGAGCTTCGGCTCCCCGACCATCACCAAGGACGGTGTGACGGTCGCCAAGGAGATCGAGCTCGAGAACAAGTTCGAGAACATGGGCGCCCAGATGGTCAAGGAGGTTGCCTCCAAGACGTCTGACGTCGCCGGTGACGGCACCACCACGGCCACCGTGCTGGCGCAGGCCATCTTCCGCGAGGGCGCGAAGCTGGTCGCCGCGGGCCACAACCCGATGGATATCAAGCGCGGCATCGACAAGGCCGTGGGCGCCATCGTCGGCGAGCTGAAGAAGCTGGCCAAGCCGACCAAGGACAAGAAGGAGATTGCCCAGGTCGGTACCATCTCCGCCAACGGTGACGAGACCATCGGCACCATCATCGCGGACGCGATGGAGAAGGTGGGCAAGGAAGGCGTCATCACCGTCGAAGAGGCCAAGGGCCTGGAGACGACGCTGGACGTGGTCGAAGGCATGCAGTTCGACCGCGGCTACCTGTCCCCGTACTTCGTGACGGACCCGGAGCGCATGGAGGCGGCGCTCAACGACGCGCTCATCCTCATCAACGAGAAGAAGATCTCCTCGATGAAGGACCTCCTGCCCATCCTGGAGCAGGTCGCCCGCGCCGGTAAGCCCCTGCTCATCATCGCCGAGGACATCGAGGGCGAGGCCCTGGCCACCCTGGTGGTCAACAAGATCCGCGGCGTGCTGAACGTGTGCGCGGTGAAGGCGCCGGGCTTCGGTGACCGCCGCAAGGCCATGCTCGAGGACATCGCCACCCTGACGGGCGGCCGGATGATCGCCGAGGACCTGGGCATCAAGCTGGACACCATCACCCTCCAGGACCTGGGCCGCGCGAAGCGCATCACGGTGGACAAGGACAACACCACCATCGTCGACGGTGCCGGTGGCCAGCAGGAGATCGAAGCGCGCGTGAAGCAGATCCGCGCCCAGATCGAGGAGACCTCCAGCGACTACGACCGCGAGAAGCTCCAGGAGCGCCTGGCGAAGCTCGTGGGCGGCGTGGCCGTCATCAACGTCGGCGCGGCCACCGAGACGGAGATGAAGGAGAAGAAGGCCCGCGTCGAGGACGCGCTCAACGCGACCCGCGCGGCCGTGGAAGAGGGCGTCGTCCCTGGCGGCGGCGTGGCCTACATCCGCTGCCTCAAGGCGCTGGACGGTCTGCAGCTGACCGGCGGTGAGAAGTTCGGCGTGGACATCATCCGCCGCGCCGTCGAGGAGCCCCTCCGCCAGATCGTCGGCAACGGCGGCCTGGAGGGCAGCGTGGTGGTGAACAAGGTCAAGGAGTCCTCCGGTCCGTTCGGCTTCAACGCCGCCACGGGCACCTACGAGGACCTGCTGGCCGCCGGCGTCATCGACCCGGCCAAGGTCAGCCGCACCGCGCTGCAGAACGCGGCGTCCGTGTCCTCGCTGATGCTCACCACCGAGGCCATGGTGGCGGAGCGTCCGAAGGAGGAGAAGGACCTCCCCGCCGGCGGTGGCATGGGCGGGATGGGTGGCATGGGCGGTATGGGCGGCATGGGCATGTAGTGCGCCCCTCACCCCGGCATCCGTCCGGGGTGACGTCCTGAACGCGGCCTCCGGCTCCCTCATGGGGTTCCGGAGGCCGTCGTCTTTGCGGGCTGGGTGGCGGCACGCCTTCCTGGCCCTTACTTTGGTGAATACGAGGGAGGAGACACCCGTGAAGCCCGTGAAGATTTTTACGACCACCTACTGTGGCTACTGCGTCCGCGCCAAGGACCTGCTCAAGCGCAAGGGCGTGGATTTCGAAGAGGTGGATGTCACCGGAGACGACGACCTGCGCGCGAAGCTCGTGGAGATGAGCGGTGGCCAGCGCACCGTGCCGCAAATCTTCATTGGCGACACGCACGTCGGCGGCTACTCCGACTTGTCCCGCCTGGACACCGAGGGCCGCCTGGAGCCGATGCTCCAGGCCTGAGCATCCCAGGCAGGCGGGCAGCCGCCCTCGCCAAGGCTCCCGGCTCGCCGTGCATAGCTTTCTCTCCGTGGCACTTCACTCATCCACGGGAGGCGGCATGTCAGGCGAAGAGCGGCAGACGGGGACCCGGGACGAGCAGTACAACCTCATCAGCGTCCTGTACCACCTGCTCAAGGGTGCCTCGACCAGTGAGGCGTACATCCGGGATGCCGAGGAAATCGGCGACCCCGAGCTCGCCCAGTTCTTCCGCGATTGGCAGGAGGAGCAGCGAAACCTCGCCGAGCGGGCCAAGAATCTGCTCGGCGCCCGCATGGCGGGCGTCTCCAGGGCGGGCACCGGCCGCAAGCGCTCGGCCCAAGGGGGCAGGCGCGGCGCGGACTCGGTGGAGAAGCAACCCACCAACGCGAGCGTCGCATCGGGCGGCAATGACACGACGCGCGACGCCGTGGACGAGGAGCTGCTGGAGAGCTTTCCCGCAAGCGACCCGCCGGCCCGCTACTGAGTCCCCATCCGGATTCCTGCGCCCTTCCGCGAGGGAGTGACGCAGGACTCTGGATTCTGGCCGAACGTTCGTCTTGTATGGGGGGTCGTGAAACACACCGCTCCCTTCCCTTGCCCGCGCCTGATGCTGCTCATGGTGGCCATCCTGGCCGCGGGCTGCCGGAGCACGCCCTTCCAGGTGCGGGGCGCCGTGCCCGAATCGCTGGGCGCGTCGGCGGTGGTCGTCCAGCCCTTCGGCTTCCAGTGGGTGGAGCCCGACTGGCGCGCCGTGGAGCTGTCTCAGCGGCTGGTGAACGTGGCCCTGGCGCAGACGGGTGACGCGGCCCTCTTCTTCGGCCCCACCGAGCTGCAGGTGGCGAAACCCGGCGAGGACGGCGGTAAGGGGCTGACGCGCGCCGTGGTGGCGACATTGGCCTCCTACGGCGTCCGGCCTGACGGGTTGATGGTCCTCCGCCCCTCGGCGGAGAAACGCATCCAGTCCGGTGAACGTGAACTGATTGACACCGCGGGCTACTCGGTGGGCCAGAGCGCCACCGAGGTGGTGATGTACGTGGGCCGTGTCGAGGTCCTCCACCCCGCCACGCACGAGGTGGTGCTGGAGGTCTTCGGGGAGGCCACCGTGAATCCCTACGCAGACATCCTCGATGAGGGCGCGGACCCGGCTCCGGCGCTGACGAGCCTCATGGAGGAGCTCACGCGCGAAGCACTCCGCGGCCTGTCGAGCCACCTGAAGCCACCCCGCGCGCCATCCCCCGCGCTGGCGACCTCCCTGGCGTGGGCGCCGTGGGACGTGCTCGACGTGGCCGCGTGGATGCCCAAGGACATGGCCGACCTGGAATCGCCGCTGCACACAGACGCCGGGCAGGACCCGCGAAGCCTGCGCATGCAGCGCCTGCGCTTCGCCAACCCGGACGTTGACGCCGCGCTGCTGGAAACACTGGCGCGGCGCCCCGGCGGCCTCTATGTGCGCGCCGCACCCGAGGGCGCGAAGCTCTCCGCGGGGGACCTGGTGCTCACGCTCGACGGCCGCCCCGCACTTCCCCAGACACTTGCCCGCGCACGGCTGGCGCTCGTGCCAGTCGAAGCGCGCGTTCAACAACCCTCAGGCAGGATTGTTCCACTCGTACTGCCTTGAGTTTTCCCGATGTGAAGAGGCTCGCGTCGGGCTTGCCCGCCCATGCGACTCGCACCTAAAGAGGACCCGATATGGATAGGCCCGAGGTCACCCAGACCACTCAGACGGAGCAGGAAGGCCGCACCACCCGAATCCCCATCCCCGAATGGACGGTGGAGGTGGTTGCCGGACCTGACAAGGGCAAGAAGGTGAAGACGCAGGACGGACTGGTCCGCGTGGGCTCCGACAGCGCCTGCGACCTGGTCCTCACTGACGCCACGGTGAGCCGCCGCCACCTGGAGGTGGAGCGCACCTCGCGCGGGCTGCTGCTGCGCGACACCGGCAGCCGCAACGGCACCTTCCTGGACGGCCGGCAGGTGCTGCAGGCCTACCTGACCAGCGGCGACAAGGTCGAGCTGGGCAAGACGAAGCTCTCCGTGAAGGTCGCCCCGCGCCCCACCGAGGTGGATGTGGCGGGGGCGGAGTCCTTCGGCGCGCTGGTGGGCGCCTCGGAGAAGATGCGCTGGGTCTTCACGGAGCTGCGCCGCATCGCCCGCGAGGACATGAGCCTGCTCGTGGAGGGAGAGACGGGCACCGGCAAGGAGCTGGCGGCGCGCGCGGTGCACCAGCACTCGGCGCGGCGCCACGGCCCCTTCAAGGTCGTGGACTGCAACCTCATCTCCGAGGAGAAGGCCGAGCGCGAGCTCTTCGGTGGCCTGCGCGCGGGTGACGGCGAGGACCGCGAGGCGCGGGGCGTCTTCGAGGCGGCCCGGGGCGGCACCCTCTTCATGGACGAGGTGGGCGAGCTGCCGCTGCCCGTGCAGGGCAAGCTGCTGCGCGTGCTGGAGACGCGCGAGGTGCCGTCGCTGGACGGCCAGCCGGTGGCGGTGGACGTGCGCGTCATCGCCTCCACGCACCGCAACCTGGAAGAGGACGTGCGCCAGGGACGCTTCCGCGCGGACCTGTACTTCCGGCTCGCGGTGGCGCGCGTGCGCCTGCCGCCCCTGCGCACCCGGCGGGACGATTTGCCCGCGCTGGCCCAGGCCCTGGCCCAGACGCTGCGCGCCAGCATCACCCTCACGCCCCAGACGCTGGCCCTCTTCGAGGGCTATGAGTGGCCGGGCAACGTGCGCGAGCTGCGCAACGTGCTGGAGCGCGGCGCCCTCATGGAGG
This sequence comes from Myxococcus virescens, assembly GCF_900101905.1. NCBI lineage: Bacteria > Pseudomonadati > Myxococcota > Myxococcia > Myxococcales > Myxococcaceae > Myxococcus > Myxococcus virescens. The sequence goes on from NZ_FNAJ01000013.1 coordinate 125,054, forward strand.
AGACGGGCAACAGCAGCTGGCTGGACTTCCTCGCCCAGCCCTCGCGACGCGCGGAGGGACAGCCCCCCACCACCCAGGTGGCCACGCTGGTGGGCACCCTGCCCTACCACGAGGCCAAGGACAGGGTGCTGGCCGACTTCGAGCGCCTGTATTTCGCCGAGGTCATGAAAACCGTGGGCTTCGACATGAAGGCCGCGGAGCAGCGCACCGGCCTGTCCATGCAGAGCCTTTATCGCCTTTTGAAAAAGAACGGGCTTCGGCTCAAGGACCTCAAGAACGCCGAGGGCCTGGAGAAGTAAAGAAGTCCGCAAGCAGGTCCACCTCTAGGGAGAACAACCGCATGTTGCGTCGTGTTGCCGTAGCCTCCGTCGTCTTCACTGCCGCTTGCGCCGGCCAGCAGAAGCCCGCAGCCCAGGCCGGACAGCCCACGTCGACCGAGGAGCGTGTCCGCATCACCAACCAGCCCCCGTTCGACCTGGTGAATTGCTTCCCGCGCGAGCTCCAGCTCCCGGAGCAGGCAAGCCAGGGCGTCGTGCTGGGCGCGCTGCTCACCACGCGTCCCCAGGTGATGGAGTGCCTGGTGGACCCGAAGCACCGGGGCGCGGAGAAGAGCACCACGGTGGAGGTCAAGACGACCGTCACGGACCAGGGCGCCTCGCACGCCGTCACTGGGACGAACCTCACCCCGGAAGGCCAGGCCTGCATCCAGAAGGTGGTGGACAGCCAGGTGAAGCTGTCCGCGCTGCCCAAGGGCGCGCAGCCGGTGGAGGCGGCCATCCCCTTCGAGCACACCACCAGCGGCCTCAACTCCGTCACCTTCAACATCAACGAGGGCTCGGACTTCACCGGCGCGGTGCGCCTGGCGCAGCCGACCTGGTGTGAGTGCTACGCCAACTTCAAGGAGCAGGTCCCGCCGCCGCTGACGGCGAAGATCAAGCTGCTGAAGGCGCAGCCCACCCCGGCCGAGGTCACCTTCGCGCCCTCCGGCAACACCGAGGCGGACCAGCTGGCCGCCTGCCTCCAGCCGAAGATTGCCGCGCTGCCGGCGAAGCTGACCTCCGACGAGCTGGGCTTCTCCTACCGCTTCGTCCACTTCGACTCGTCCGCGCCGGACGCCGCGTCGGCCGCCCTGCCGCCCGAGCTGCGCTTCCTCCAGCTGGACCTCAACCGCACCCAGCGCGCGGCGGACTCGGCCATCGCCGATGGCGCCCGCACCCCGGCGGCCCTGGCCTACGCCGAGGTCGTGGACCGCTACCAGAAGACCAAGAACTGGCGCCTGTTCGACGAGATGTCCAGCAAGTGCGACGCGCTGGTGAAGGCGGACACGGACGTCATCGAGTCCATCAAGGCCCGCCAGTCCACGGACCAGGCCGCGCTGGCGCTGGCCACGGAGATGGCGGCGAAGGACGCGGAGAACTGGGGTGACGTCGTCACCGCCACCCAGAAGAACGTCGACGAGTCCGTGAAGGAGCTGGCCGACGCGGAGAAGATGGCCGCGCAGGACAAGGCCGCCTGCCCGAAGAAGAACTTCAAGTAGTCCCCCGCCCCACGGCGGAAAACACGAAGGCGCGGGAGCCCGGAAGCCGGGGCCCGCGCCTTCTGTGTTTCTGGGGGGAAGCCGTCGCCGCGGGGCGGCCACCGGAGGCCCGGTGCCCTTCCCGCCCGGGACGGGCCTACGCCGCCGTCACCTTGTCGTCGTTGGCCGCGCCCGCCTCGCGCATGCGCACGCTGACGAGCTTGGAGATGCCCGGCTCCTCCATGGTGACGCCATAGAGGGTGTTGGAGACCTCCATGGTCCGCTTGTTGTGGGTGATGAGGATGAACTGCGACTGCTTGCTCATCTCCTTCACCATGTCGTTGTAGCGGCCCACGTTGCCCTCATCCAACGGCGCGTCGACCTCGTCGAGGAGGCAGAAGGGCGTCGGCTTGATGAGGAAGATGCCGAAGATGAGGCCCACCGCGGTGAGGGCCTTCTCGCCACCCGACAGCAGGTTGACGCTCTGCAGCTTCTTGCCGGGCGGCTGGGCGACGATTTCCACGCCCGGCTCCCCACCCGGCCCCTCGTTGGTGAGGATGAGGCTGGCCCGGCCACCGCCGAACAGGCGCGGGAAGATGGCCTGGAACTTCTCGTTCACCACGTCGAAGGTCTGCTTGAAGCGCTCGCGGCTGGTGGCGTCGATGCGCTGGATGGCCTCCTTCAGCTGCTCGATGGAGGACTGCAGGTCCTTCTTCTGCGCGGTGAGGAAGTCGTAGCGCTTGGACAGCTCCGCGTGCTCGTCGATGGCGGTGAGGTTGATCTCCCCCATCTTCTCCACCTGCGCGCGCAGGTCCTTCAGCTCCGCCTCCGTCTCCGGGGCCAGCGCGGCCAGCATGTGGTACTTGTGCAGTTCGTTCGCCAGCTCCACCTGGTGCCGCTCGCGGATGCCCGCCGCCAGGTGCTCCAGCTCCAGGGCGATTTCGCGCTCCCGCAGCGAGATTTGCGACAGGCCCTGCATCAGCTCGTCCACGCGGCCGCGCAGCTCGCGGAACGTCGCGTCCTGCTCACGCACTTCCGCGGAGGCCGCGGTATGCGCCGCGCGGCGCGCCTCCAGCCCTTCCGCGGCGAGCCGGTGCTCCTCGGCGCGCTGGGACAGGCCGCCCTCGGTGTCCGTCGTGCGCCGCGCCAGCTCCTCGACGCGCGCCCCACCCTCTACCACCGTGGCCTGGAGCCGGGCGATGCGCGTCTCCATGTCCTGACGCTGGGAGACGAGGCTGTCCAGCTCCTTGCGGGCCGACTCGCCACGCTCGCTGCCGGCGGCCACCTTGATGCGCAGGCCCGTCAGCTCGCCGTTGGCCGTCTCCGCGCGCAGGCGCAGCGACTCCTGTTCGGACACCAGCTGCTTCACCCGCTCCTCGCGGCCCTCGCGGTCCGCCTGGCCGTGCGCCACCTCGCCGCGGCTCGCCTCCTCCTCGTGCTCCAGGGCCTGGTGGCTCTGGGCGAGCTGCCCCTCCTCCACCTCCAGGGCCCGCACCCGCTCGCGCACGCGGGCCAGGTCCTCGCCCGCCTTGTGCAGGTCCTTCTCCTGGCTGGCGAGGTTCAGCTCCTCGGCGTGCTGATTCTTCGCCAGCCCCTTGAGGACGCCCTCCGCGTGCCCCATCTGCTTCTGGAGCGTGTAGTGCCGGGTGAGAATCTCGTTGTAGCGCTCCTCCACGCGGGCCACCTCCGTGGCCAGCTCGGCGATTTCGCGCTTCTTCTGGAGCGCGCCCACCGCCGCGCCCTCGCTCTCACCGCCGACGATGGTGCCGTCCGGGCGGAACACCTCGCCCTCCACCGTCACCAGCGTGCATTTCGGGCCGCCCGACTCGGTCCACGCGCGCGCCGTGGCCACGTCCTGGACGATGACGACGTCCCCCAGCAGCAGCTGGACGAGCGGCGTCAGCGCCTCCTCACACGTCACCTCACGCAGGGCATGTGCGAGCACGCCGGGCTGGCTGAAGTCCGGCTCCAGCGGGGCCGGCAGCGCGTCCAGCGCGGGCACCGGGAGGAAGCTGCCCCGGCCCTCGGCGTGGCCCTTGAGGTAGTCCACCAGCTCCACGCCCTTGTCGCGGCTCTCGACGATGACGTGCTGGAGCCGCTCCCCCAGGGCGGCCTCCACCGCGCGCTCGTAGCGCGGGGTGACGTTGATGACGTCCGCCACCAGGCCGAAGATGCCCTGCTCACGGGCCTGCACGCCGGCGCGCGTCATCACGGCGCGCACGCCGCGGTCGAAGCCGTCGTAGTTCTTCTGGATGTCTTCCAGCGTGGAGAGGCGGCTGCGCTTGTCGCTCAGCTCCTCCCGCAGCGCGATGACCTCGATTTCGTTCTCCGTGAAGGCCGCGCGGGTGCGGGTGAGCGCGTCCTCTTCCTGGCCCTTGCGCTCGGCCAGCTCCGCGGCGAGGTGCCGGGTGTCCTCCACCCGCTTCGCCACGTCGCCCCGGACGTTCTCCAGCGTCTGCTCCTGGGCGCGCAGGGTTTCCAGCTCGCCCTGGAGCTTCGCGCGGCGGGCGCCCAGATCCCCCCGCTGGCGGGCGAGGTTGACCAGGTTGCTCTCGTGGTTGGCCAGACGCGTGGCCACGGCCACCAGGCCGGCGCGCTCCTGCTCCAGGCGCAGCGCCACCTCCGTCTGGAGCTGGGACACGCGGCGCAGTTCCTCCTGCGCCACCTGCATCGCGACCTCGTCCTCCTTCCACGAGCCGGCGATGCCCGACAGCTCCGCCTCGCGGGCGGCCATGGCCTCGGACATCTCCGCCTTGCGCGCCAGGAGCCCGTCCAGCTCCACCTGGGCGGCGGCCACGCGGGCCCGCGTCTCCTCCAGGTCGCGCTTGCCGTAGGTCATCTCCTGCGTGTCGCGCTGCAGGGAGCTCTCCAGCGTGTGCACCTCCGCGGCCAGCGCCTGGAGCGCGGCGGTTTCCGCCTCCAGCTCCGTGCGGCGCCGGGTGATGGTCTCCTCCAGCTCCTTCACCCGGTCCAGGCTCTCCCGTTCCTCGGAGCCCAGGTTCTCCAGCCGCGACTGGAGCATCTTCTTCTCCGCCATCAGCTCCAGCTGGCGGTGCGTGGCCGCGTGCAGGTCGATGTCCCGCATGCGCGCCTTGAGCTTCTTGTACTTCTCCGCCTTCTTCGCCTGGCGCGACAGCGCATCGAGCCGCTTCTCCAGTTCGTTGGTGATGTCGGTGACGCGCAGCAGGTTGGCGTCGGTCGCCTCCATCTTGCGCTCGGCGGCCTTGCGGCGGGCCTTGTACTTGGTGACGCCCGCGGCCTCCTCCAGCAGGTGGCGCCGGTCCTCCGGCTTGCTGGACACGATGAGGCCCACGCGGCCCTGCTCGATGATGGAGTACGCCTTCGTGCCCACGCCGGTGCCGAGGAACAACTCGGTGATGTCCAGCAGGCGGCACAGCGTCTTGTTGATGAGGTACTCGGAATCGCCGTTGCGGAACAGGCGCCGCGTCACCGTCACTTCGGAGAAGCCCTGGTACTGGGGCGCCAGCTGGTCCGTGTCATCCACGATGAACGTGAGCGACACCTCCGCCATGGACAGCGGCGGCTTGTTCTCCGAGCCGTTGAAGATGACGTCCTCCATGCCGCGGCCACGGAGGTTCTTCGCGCTCTGCTCACCCATCACCCAGCGGATGGCGTCCACGACGTTGGACTTGCCGCAGCCGTTGGGCCCGACGATGCCCGTCACGCCTTCGTCGAACGTGAAGACGCTCCGTTCCATGAAGGACTTGAAGCCGGTGATGTCCAACCGCTTGATTCGCATGCCAGCGGGCTCCTAGAGCGGGCTCGGTACGAGGAGAAAATCGCGCGCGAGGCCGAAAAATCGGCCTCGGAGCGTTCAGCAGAAAGGAGTACCAGCCACCTTCCGGGCGATCAAGCATGGCCATGCCACGCATCGCCATACGTTCGGTTGCCTGGTCTGCGACAGAGCAGACGTGCTCTGTAGCTGTAGCGCGCGCACTGCGAGGCGGCGGCATGTGCACCGCGCATCTACGCTCCCATGACGTCCTCCCGCCGGTGTGGCTGCTTCAGCCCTGTTGAGTCCTGTTGCGCCACGCGAGCGCGTGACCTTCCGCGGGACGTAGCATTCCGGTCTGACATGCCCTCGGCATGGCCCCACCCGAGCCCACACGAACGCGCCGCCCATGCCCACCTGACAGGCAGGCGTGCCGACGCGGTGCAGGAGGGCCTCACGCGCGCATCATGACCAGGGGAAGGGTGAGACAGAACCGCCGCGTCGTGAAGCGCGGGTCGCCCGCAGCGAAGAAGCCCCAGCCAGGGACCAGCGCCTCCGGGCTCAGGACTCGTTCGAGCCGCTCGGGGGCGGCTCACCGGAGCCGTCCGACACGGTGCGCGCGGGCGCCGTCCGCGACTGCGGCTCCACGGTGACACGCACCACGCGGGGCCCTTCCACCGCGTCCACGACGATGCGCCACATGTCGAGCCGCAGCGTGTCCCCCTTCACGGGAACACGGCCCAGCCGCGTCATGAGGTAGCCGGCGATGGTCGTCACTTCGCCCTCTTCGTCCTCGTCCAGGTCGAAGCTGACGTCCAGCCGCTCCTCCAGGTCATCGAGCTGCGCGGTGCCCGGCAGCTCGAAGCGGCCGCCCGGCAGCGCGCGGACCTCGTCCATGCGGCGGCCCAGCTCCGCGACGTCGCCCACCACCTCCGCCACCACGTCGGCAATCGTCACCAGCCCGGACGTGCCGCCGTGCTCGTCCACCACCAGCGCCGTCTGCCGGCGCCGGCGCCGGAACTCCGCCAGCAGTTGCTCCAGCGTGGCGCCCTCCGGGATGAACAGCACCGGCCGCTGTACCTGCGCCAGGCTGCGCAGCTCGCCCCGGGACAGCAGGAAGAAGAGGTCCTTGGCGTTCACCACGCCTTCGACCTCATCGAGATTGCCCCGACACACCGGCAGCCACGTGTGGCCCGACGCGCGAGCATCCGCGATGCACTTCTCCAGCGGCTCTTCCACGTCCAGGAACTTCACCTGGTTGCGCGGAACCATCACCTGCCGCGCCGTCTTCTGCGCCATCTCCAGCGCGCGCTCCAGCAGCTCCGCGCGCGCCGTCGTGATCGCGCCCGCCTGCGCCGAGCTGTGGAGGATGACCAGCAGCTCATCCTCGCTGTGCGCCTCGTGCGCCTCCCCCACCGACTGGAGGCCGAAGACGCGCAGCACCCACGCCGCCAGCCCGTTGAGCAGGACGATGGCCGGATAGAACAGGACGTAGAACACCCGCATGGGCAGCGCCACCGCGAGCGTCGTGTCCTCGGGCCGCTGAATCGCCAGGCTCTTGGGCGCCAGCTCACCGAGGACGATGTGCAGGAAGGTGATGATGCTGAAGCCAATCACCACCGCCGCGGAGTGGGCCAACGTGGTGGCGGCGCCCTCCGGCACCAGCTGAACCAGCACCGGCTCCAACAAACGCGCGAAGGCCGGTTCACCCAGCCAGCCCAGGCCCAGGGAGGCCAGGGTGATGCCGAACTGCGTGGCGGAGAGGTACGCGTCCAGCTTCTCCACCATCTTCATGGCCGTGGGCGCGCCCGGCGCACCTTCGTCCACCAGGGCCTGGAGCCGCGTGGCCCGAATCTTCACGATGGCGAACTCGGTCGCCACGAAGAAGCCGTTGGCGAATACGAGGAGGATCGCCAACCCCAGGAACAACCATTCGTTGCCCATGGCTCAGAACAAGGCTTCGAAGTCCGGGTCACCCTTGAGGGCGTCGAACATGGGGTCGGTGGAGAGCCACCCCATGACCTTCGGCCGGTCCGCGGTGAGCGACTTCTGCAGGTACTGCACGGCGTCCTTGGGACGCCCCCACAGCGCGAACAGGGCGGACAGGTTGTAGTTGAGCAGCAGGTCTTCCGGATTGAGCGCCCGCGCCCGCTCATAGGCGCGCTCCGCCTCCGCGTAGAAGCCCTTCTGCGCGTAGCAGATGCCCAAATCCAGCTGCGCCTCGAAGTTGTCCGGCTCCAGGCGCACCACTTCCTTCAGCTGGGTGATGGCGGAGCGGTAGTCGCCCTCGTCCATCATCAGCGCGGCCAGCTCGTGACGGGGGAAGGCATCCTGGGGGTCCAGCTCGATGGCCGTCTGGAGCTCGCGCATCGCCTCCTCCACGCGGCCCTGGTCCGCGTAGGTGAGGCCCAGGTTGAGGTGGGCGTCCGGATACTCCGGATCCAACTCGATGGCTTCCTTGTACTCCTCCACCGCCATCTCCCCCGCGTGGGTGGAGAGGAAGCAGGCCAGGTTGTAGTGCGCCGTGGCGCTCTCCGGCTCCAGCTTCAGGGCGGTGAGGTACTCCGACAGGGCCTCGCGGAAGAGCTTCTTCTCCGCGTAGACGGTCGCCAGGTTGTCGTGGGCGTGCGCGGAGCTCGGGTCGAGGTCAATGGCCTTCTTGAACTCCTTGATGGCCTCGTCGAGCCAACCCCGGTCCGCCAGCTCGATTCCACGAGTATTGTGCTCGTCGGAGAGAGCGATGTTGTCCTTTTCGCGGGCCATGAGCGCGCGGGCAATCTACGCGCCGCGCTCCAAGAGGTGCAAGGTAGAGTTTCCCCTCGCCCATGCGCCACGTCGCCCTGCTGCTGCTCCTGTTGTCCGCCTGTCACCCCCGCGCCATCCCCCCGCCGGAGCCGCTTCCGCCGGAGGAGCCCGCCGGACAGTCCCCCGCCCCCGGGGATGCGGGCCAGGCGCCCGCCCCTTCCCCCGAGGCGCCAGAGGCCGAGCCCCCCGCCCGTCCCGTGTCCATCATCGTGGGCGGCGACGTGACGCTGGGCCACAACTACCAGACACACTACGACGCGGAGACCGCCAAGGGCCGCCCCCGGGACGCCCTGCTGGCCTACGGGTTCCAGGAGGTGAAGCCCCTGACGGACGCCGCCGACCTGTTCGTCGTCAACCTGGAGTGCCCCTTCACCGAGCGCGGCGAGAAGCTGCCCAAGAACTTCAACTTCCGCGCGAAGCCGGAGCTGGTGGGCATCCTCACCGCCGGCGGCGTGGACGTGGTGAGCCTGGCCAACAACCACCTGATGGACTTCGGCGCCCAGGGCCTGCTCGACACGCTGGACACCCTGGACGCGGCGCGCATCCCCTACTTCGGCGCGGGCCGGAACCTGGCGGAGGCCCGGCGCCCGGCCATCGTCACCGTGGGCGGTCAGCGGGTGGCGCTGCTGGGCTACTTCTTCCTGGGCACGCGCAACATCGAACCGCCCGGGGTCTACGCCACGGAGACGACCCCTGGGGTCGCCGGCCACTTCTCCGACGAGGCCATCATGGAGCAGATGCTCCGGGAGGACATCGCCGCGGCCCGGGCCCAGGCGGACATCGTCCTGCCCTACTTCCACTGGGGACGCGAAGGCACCTACACCCCGGAGCCCTACCAGGTCCGGCTGGCCCACGCCGCCATCGACGCGGGCGCCGCGGGTGTGCTGGGCGCCCACCCGCACGTCCTCCAGGCCATGGAGCTGTACCAGGGTAGGCCCGTCGTCTACTCGCTGGGGAACTTCGTCTTCGGGGGGAACTGGAACCCTCGCGACAAGCGCGGCGCCTTGTGGAAGGGCCACTTCGGGCCCGACGGCGGCTACCTGTCCAGCGAGATTCTGCCCTTGAGGACCGACCGCTTCCCGGAGCTGCCCTTCCAGCCGGTGCCCGTCACGGGCGAGGCGGCGGAGGCGGTGCTGCGGCTCCTGGCGGCGTCTTCAGAAGGCGTGGAGCGGATGCTGCCCGAGTTGGAGCCGTGGGCCCGTCCGCCTCCCTCCCCCGAAGTCCGAGGGAGGGAGTAGCCAACGCACTAGACCTTGTTGTTGGACTGGCCCTTCTTGGCGCGGCTGCGGCGGCGCTTCAGCTGGGCCTTCCGGCCCTTGGCGCGGTTGGCGACCTTCTTCTTGGAACGATTTCCCTTCTGGGCGGGCATGTGGAAGGACTCCGTGTAGGTGATGTGAAACCGACCGCTGAGCGCGGTGAGGGCGGCCCTTTTTTCATGCTCCCGCCCAAGCGTCCAAGGAATTTCTTGACTCCGCCCGCCCTTGCCAGAGGCCGTGCAAAGGGGCAATACCCCCCGGAACGACGATGATTGACAAACTCGAAGACGTCGAACGCCGGTTCGAACGCCTGACCGCCGACCTGTCGAACCCCGACGTGCTCGCCGACTCGGCGAGGCTCCAGAAGGTGTCCAAGGAGCGCGCGGGCCTGGAGAAGCTGGTCGAGGCCTTCCGGGCCTACCGCAAGGTGCTCGCCGACCTCAGCGAGGTCGAAGCCTGGCTCGGCAGCAGCGACGCCGACGAAAAGGCCTTCGCGCGCGAATCCCTGCCCGGATTGAAGGAACAGCGCGACGAGATGGAGGCCAGCCTCAAGATTCTCCTCCTGCCCAAGGACCCGAATGACGAGAAGAACGTCATCCTGGAAATCCGCGCGGGCGCGGGCGGTGACGAGGCCGCCCTCTTCGCCGAGGAGGTCATGCAGATGTACCTCCGCTACGCGGACCGCCGGGGCTGGAAGGCGGACATCCTGGACATGAGCCCGGGCAACGCCGGCGGCGTGAAGGACGCCACGGTGACGCTGTCCGGTGACGCCGTGTTCAGCAGCATGAAGTACGAGTCCGGCGTGCACCGCGTGCAGCGCGTGCCGGCCACGGAGACGCAGGGCCGCATCCACACGTCCACCATCACGGTGTCGGTGATGCCGGAGGCGGAGGACGTGGACGTGCAGGTGAACCCGGCGGACATCGAGATGCAGGTGATGCGCTCCACGGGCTCGGGCGGCCAGAGCGTCAACACCACGGACTCCGCGGTGCGCCTCATCCACCACCCGACGGGCATCGTGGTGAAGTGCCAGCAGGAGAAGAGCCAGCTGAAGAACCGCACCATGGCCATGCGCATGCTGCGGGCGAAGCTCTACGACATCGAGCAGGAGCGCATCCGCAACGAGCGCGACTCCGCGCGCCGCGCCCAGGTGGGCACCGGCGACCGCAGCGAGAAGATTCGCACCTACAACTTCCCGCAGGACCGGCTGACGGACCACCGCATCGGCCTCACGGTGCACAACCTGCCGGGCGTCATGGCCGGTGACGTGGAAGAGGTCATCACCGCCTGCCGGACCTACTACCAGGCCGAAGCGCTCAAGGCGCAGACGGCCGGCGGCCCGAAGCCCTCCGCATGAGCAGCGAGCCCTGGACCATCCGCAGGGTCCTCACCTGGACGACGCAGCACTTCGAGAAGCGACAGGTGGATGCGCCGCGGCTCACCGCGGAAATCCTCCTGTCGCACGTGCTCGAGCTCAGCCGCGTCCGACTGTACGTGGACCTGGACCGCCCGCTCTCCAAGGACGAGCTGGGCGCCTACCGTGCCCTCATCGAGCGGCGCATGGCGGGCGAGCCCACGCAGTACCTGACGGGGGTGCGTGAGTTCTACAACCGCCCCTTCAAGGTGGACGCCCGGGTGCTGATTCCGCGCCCGGAGACGGAGCTGTTGGTGGAGGCGGCGCTGCGCATGCTTCCCAAGGACGCGCCCGGCCGCGCGCTGGACGTGTGCACCGGCTCCGGCTGCATCGCCATCAGCCTCGCGGCCGAGCGGCCACAGGCCACCGTCATCGCCACCGACCTGTCTCCGGACGCCTGCGCGCTGGCGCGGGAGAACGCCCAGGCGCTGGGCGTGGCGGACCGGGTGACGGTGCTGCAGGGCGACCTCTTCACCCCGGTGCCCGCGGGCGAGCGCTTCCAGGTGGTGGTCTCCAACCCGCCGTACATCGCCTCCGGGGAGATTCCCGGCCTGTCCGCCGAGGTGCGACGCGAGCCGAAGCTGGCGCTCGACGGCGGGCCGGACGGGCTGGTGGCGGTGCGCCGAGTGGTGACGGGTGCGCGCCAGTGGTTGGAGCCTGGCGGCCTCCTTGCATTGGAGATTGGCGAGGACCAGGGCCCCGCCGTCCTGGAGCTCCTGCGTGCCGCGGGTTACGCGGACGCGCGGGTGGAGAAGGACCTGGAGCGGCGGGAACGGATGGCATTTGGGACACAGCCCGTGGCCAGCGAGCCACAGGGCTGAAGACGCAGGGAACCATGGACAAGATCGTCATCAAGGGCGGCCAGGCGCTGCACGGCGAAGTGCTGGCCTCGGGCGCGAAGAACGCGGCGCTGCCCATCCTCGCCTCGGCGCTGCTGGCCGACGGCACCTCCACCTACCGCAACGTGCCGGACCTGGCGGATGTCGCCACCATGCTCAAGGTGCTGCGCACCATGGGCTGCGACGCGGAGCGCGACAAGGAGACGACGGACGTCTGCCGGGTGGGCGTCAACGGCCACATCACCCCGGAGGCGCCGTACGATTTGGTGAAGACGATGCGCGCCAGCGTGCTGGTGCTGGGACCGCTGGTCGCCCGCTTCGGCCGGGCGCGGGTGTCCATGCCGGGCGGGTGCGCCATTGGCGCGCGGCCCATCGACCAGCACCTCAAGGGGCTGAAGGCGCTGGGCGCGGACATCCACCTCACGGAAGGCTACGTGGAGGCCACGGCGAAGCAGCTCAAGGGCGGCACCGTCAACTTCGACGTCATCACCGTCACCGGCACGGAGAACGTGATGATGGCGGCGGTGCTGGCCAAGGGCCGCACCCTCATGGAGAACTGCGCCCGCGAGCCCGAGGTCGAAGAGCTGGCCAAGGTGCTCAACAAGATGGGGGCGCGCATCGAAGGCGCGGGCACGTCCAGCATCATCATCGAGGGCGTGGACGGACTGAAGCCGGTGGAGCACGCCATCCTCCCCGACCGCATCGAGGCCGGCACCCTGCTGGTGGCGGCGGCCATCTCCGGCGGCGACGTGCTGGTGAAGCGCGTGGTGCCCGAGCACATGGACGCGCTGGTGGAGAAGCTGCGCGAGGCCGGGTGCACGATTACCACCGAGGGCAGCGGCCTGCGCTGCAAGGCGCCCCAGCGGCTGGACGCGGTGAACATCACCACCACGGAGCATCCGGGGTTCCCCACGGACATGCAGGCCCAGTTGATGGCCCTCATGTCTGTCAGTCAGGGGACGTCCGTCATCAGCGAGAACATCTTCGAGAACCGCTTCATGCACGTGCCGGAGCTGCACCGGCTGGGCGCGGACATCACCATCCAGGGGCCCACCGCGGTGGTGAAGGGCGTGAAGGGCCTGAGCGGCGCGCCCGTCATGGCAACGGACCTGAGGGCGAGTGCGTCACTCATCCTGGCCGGGCTGCGAGCGGAGGGCCGCACCGACGTCAGCCGCGTCTATCACCTGGACCGGGGCTATGAGCGCCTGGAGCGCAAGTTGAGCGCCCTGGGTGCGGACATCCGCCGCGAGAAGGCGTAGGGCTGAGGGGCTGGGGGGCGACGGGACGGCGCGTTGCCAACAGAAGGCACAAGGCGGGTTGCATCCGAAATTTCGCGCGACCTATCATTCTCCCATCGACTGGGGAGAACACCACTCCCCCCCAACAGGAGAATGGAACCGCCCCATGGATTGCCCCAGCTGCAACGTCGAGATGTCCGATCTCGAGGGGGATGATCAGACGTTGCGAAAGTGTGGAGATTGCGGCGGCCTTTGGATTGACGTCGCGGACCTCAACCGGGTCCTGCTCCACAACAACCTCCCCGGGCTGGAGAGCCAGGGCGGCAAGGTGGATGCGGAGGCACTGACCGGTCAGTGCCCCGAGTGCCAGGTCGACCTCGTCCGCGTGGACGGTGGCGACCGCCAGCATCCACTGCATTACGACACCTGCGAGTCCTGCGGCGGCATCTTCCTGGAATCCGAGTTCCAGGACGCCACCGACGTGAAGGTCGCGGTCGAGGAAATCATCGCGTTCTTCCGCCACTTCGGCGCGAAGCGGAAGATGGCCGCTCTGTAGGCGGAGTGCGTCGCCCCCCCGGGAAACCGGGCGGGCGGCAGCCCCCCCGTCTGCTCACCGCTGGCTGCGGAACTCCTCGCCCCAGGCCTCGGCGACGGGCCCGTCGAACGCCAGTGACGCATCTGGCGAGCGTGTCCCCTCGGAATCCCCTCGCGGGAAGCGCACCGTCACCCGCCCGTGCGGGGGAACGTCCAGGGACAGCTTCTCTCCGGACAGCGTGTAGGCGCCGCTGACTGTCGTGGACACCTCGCCCTCCAGGGGCTCCTCGGTGAGGCTGTAGGTTCCGTCCAGGTAGAAGGACAGGAAGCGGTGCGGTGCGCCCTTCAGGCCACCGAACCAGGTGCCGAGCAGCGGCGCCAGCCGGCCGTTGTAGCGCAGCTTGGGCGCCAGCCAGGTGCCATTGAGGGCCTTCCCGCCGGAGTAGAAGACGATGTCGGTGACGCACACGGGCGCGTCGTCCTTGGCACCCGGGAAGCGCTCCGACACCTCCAACGTGAAGCGGGCGCCCCGAAGTCCGGGCTTGAGAGGCACCACCTGGAGCCCGCGCTTGTCCTCCACGCTGACGCTGCGTGCTTCCTTGATGCCAGTCAGGGTGAGCTTCCGCGCCCGGGCGCGGGCCTTGAACGCGGCCCGGTCCGAACCATCGCCCGTGTACACGCGGACCTCGTCCACGGTGACGATGTCCTTGAAACCGAAGGTGAAGGACGCGGGCGCGTCTCCGCTGACACACCACGCGGTGGAGTCGCGGCCGTCGAGCACGTTGAGGGGCCCGTAGCGCTCCGGCTGACTGGTGCGGTCGAGCCAGTCGGAGGCCTGGACGTAGCCTGGCGGGACATTGGGTGCGGCGGAGGCCGCCGTGGCGGACAGGAGGGAGGCGAGGAGCAGGCGTCGCATGTCCCCGCATCTTTGATCGCCTCGCGAGCGCGGCTCCAGTCCGAGCACGCACGGAGCGGCCGGGTGGATGCGGATGAAAGCGCCCGCGCGGATGTTGGGGTGCTTGACACTCCGTCCCTGACGGGAAGGATGGCGGCCTGTGCTGGAGGAGACCGTGATGAGACGCTGGGGGTGGGCCTGTGTGCTGGGGCTGATGCTGGCCGGCTGCAAGGAAGACAAGGCGCCGGAAGCTCCGGACGCGGGCCCGGTGGAGACGGGACCGGCCGCTCTCACGGAGAAGGAGCCCAACGACCGGCCCGACCAGGCCCTGGACATCACCCGCAACAGCACGGTGAGCGCGGAGCTCACCGCGCAGCCGAACAAGGCGGACGAGGACTGGTACCGGCTGGCGCCCGGCGCGCCGCGCATCGCGGACGTCACCGTGTCCGGCCTGCCCGGCGGGGACATCACCCTGGAGGTGTATGACCGCGACCGCAACCGCCTGGTGGGCATCAACAGCGAGGGTGAGGGCAAGCCGGAGCGGTTCCCCAACCTCTACGTGGAGAACGAGCGCTTCATCCGCGTGGTGCCCACCCGCAAGGGTGTGGGCGGCGCGTACACGCTCGAGGTCCGCATGCGCGCGCCCGAGGACGGCGAGGAGCGCGAGCCCAACGACCGCGCCGTGGACGCGGTGAGCCTGACCTTGGGCCAGACGGTGACGGCCTTCCTGGGCCATGCCGGCGACGAGGACTGGTACCGCATTGAGCTGCCTGACCCGACGCAGCCCTCGGCTCCGGAAGGCGCCGGCCCGGGTGGCTCGGCGGAGGCCCCCGCGACCGCGCCTTTCGGCGATTCGCCGTCGCAGGGCACGCCGTCCCCGGGAGATGGCACCGCGCCGCAGGGGATGGGCGGCACGCTGCCCGGAGCTGGAAGCACAGGCGCCCCCCTGGGGCAGGATGACGCGATGGGCGGCGGTCTCGCCGGTCAACAGGGCTCGGCCGGCGCTGGCGCTCAGCACGGACAGGGCAACCCTGGCGCGAGGCAGGACCTGACCGGCGACGGTTTCGAGACCGAGGAAGGCGCGGCCCTCCGGGGCACCGAAGCAGATGGAACGCCCGGCCTCACGGCCCAGGAGGGCATGCGGGGCGCGTCGCCCGACCAGGGCGGAGTGGATGGCTTCGCGCGTGACCAGGCGCCGCCCTCCCCCACCGTGGAGGGCACCTTCGCGGGCAGCGAGCCGCCGCCCGTGGGCGGCCAGGCGGTGGGCGAGGCCATTGCCCGCGCGCTGGATGCAGGCACGGCGGTGCCTCCCGAACCGCCCTCGGTGGCGCTGAAAATCGAGCTGACCGGCGTGGACGGCGTGCGACCGGAGCTGTCCGTGCTGTCCGCGGCGGAGGCGCCGCTCTTCACCCTGCGCGGCAAGGAGGGCGAGACGCTGTCGCTGCGAAACATCGGCGTGCGCGCCACGGACCGGGTCGTCTACGTGGTGGTGAAGACGAGCTGGGTGGGCACCGGCAAGGAGGCCCGCAGGCCGTTCAACGCCACCATGCCGTACACGCTCACCGTGTCGCAGGAGGAGGCCGGCGCCAGCGCGGAGCTGGAGCCGAACGACGAGCTCCACAAGGCCACCCCGGTGACGGCCGGCGGCTACCGCCAGGGCTTCCTGGCGCCCAAGGGCGACGTGGACCACTTCGTCCTGAAGACGTCCGAGCCGGTGCTGGCGAAGGTGGAGTTGACCGGCGTCGAGCGGCTGGACCTGGTGCTCTCCATGGTGGAGCCCCCGGAGGGGGAATCCGGAAAGGAGACGGTGCTGCTGCGCGCCAACGACGGCGCCATCAAGGAGCCTGAGCGCCTCAACAACGTCGCCTGCAACGGCGCCTGCTACTTCCGAGTGGAGGGGGCGTCGCGCAAGGTGGACGGCAAGTGGGTGAAGGACTTCGAGAACGCCGAGCAGCCCTACCGCATCAGCGTCACCACGGTGCCGGACAACGGCGGCGAGGAGCGCGAGCCCAACAACACCGCGGACCGGGCGCAGGACCTGATGCTGGGGCAGCCGGTGCGGGGCACGGTGTATCCAGTGAAGGACACGGACTTCTTCCGGTTGGACCTGTCGGACCGGCCGGTGCGCACGCCCATCCGGGCCACGCTGCTGGGCATCCTGAAGGTCGATGTGGGGCTGTACCTGCACCGCGTGCAGCCGGACGGGAAGCTGTCGCTCGTGCAGACGGCTGACCGGGCCAAGGGCGACCAGCCGGAGAGCATCCGCTACAGCGCCGAGCCGGGCGTCTACCTCTTCGAGGTCCGGGACGCGCGCAACCGCGAGTCCAACTTCCAGGACTCCTACCAGCTCACCGTCGAGGAGTCGGAGTAGCGGCCTCACTTCCCGTTGACAAGCCACGGGGCGGCCCGTACTTTGCGCCCTGCTTCGCCTGCGGTGGTAGCTCAGTTGGTAGAGCACGAGCTTCCCAAGCTCGGGGTCGAGGGTTCGAATCCCTTCCGCCGCTCACGGATAAAGGCCGGTGGTCCTTGAGGAAACTCAGGACCGCCGGCCTTCGTCTTTTCGGGCCTCGGGGCGTCTTGCAGCAAGGATGCGGTAAACGGCGCGAAGCGCTGGCCTGCTGGACGTGCGGAACGGCCTCGCTGGTGCTCCAGCATCGCGCGCCGCCTCACCAGTCCTGCCCCGACCACTCGCGGCCTCCCCGCTTTCATCGGCGCCTTCCTCGCCGCTGCCTGGAGCGCCACCCTCGCCTCCTTTCCTGCTTTGTATTGAAACACAGCCGCTGCGGGAGGGCGCATCCGCAGCAAGGGTGAGAATTTTCAGCAAAACTGAGAGGGATTGCCGCACGCCTGTCTGCAGGGCGAGTTCGATATCCATTTGAGGAATGGCCATGGGAATACCATTTCGGGTGAAAGGGTATTCGCGCCCGCAACACCGCTACGAGTCGTAAACACCGCCGGTCCTGACGGAAGCGAGGCGCCCAGCGCGGGGCGTGGGTCGCTGACGGGGCGCGGGCCTGCGGTCTGGAAGCCAACGCGCCGCTGGGGGATCGCGGCGCGCCGGTCCGGCATCGTCCGCCCGGTGAGTCGTGGCTCCTGATGGTCTCACCTGAGGTATCAACTTGAATCCACACCACAGGACCTCATCCCGGGGGGGATGGATGCACCTGCGCGAGCCTGCCCGTGTGCTCGCGCTGACTGCCCTTGCGCTCGCGACGCCCACGCTAGCCGCCGAGGGATTCATTTCCGTCACGGCCAGTGGGGATGACGGCAACGTCCCCGCCAACGCCATCGACGGAGACCCCACCACGCGCTGGTCCAGCGACGGCGTGGGCGAATGGCTCACCGGCGACCTGGGCGCCGTGAAATCGCTCAGCGCCGTGGACATCTCCTGGCACCGTGGCGACGAGCGCGTCAATCGCTTCGTCATCTCCACCTCGACGGACGGCACGAACTTCACGCAGGTGCACTCCGGCAGCTCGTCCGGCACCACCGCTGCGCCGGAGCGTTACTCGTTCTCCGCGGTGAACGCACGCTACGTGCGCATCACCGTGAACGGCAGCACGATGAACACCTGGGCCAGCATCGCGGAGCTGGCGGCCGTCACCGACGGCTCGCCCCCGCCCACCGACCCGCCCGGCGTCCTCCCCGAGCGCTTCACCTCCGTCGCCGCCAGCGGAGATGACGGCAACGTCCCCGCCAACGCCATCGACGGCGACCCCGCCACGCGCTGGTCCAGCGACGGCGTGGGACAATGGATTACCGGCGACCTGGGCACCGTGGCGCAGTTGAGTGCCGTGGACATCGGCTGGCACCGTGGCAACGAGCGCATCAACAACTTCGTCATCTCCACCTCCACGGATGGCACGAACTTCACACAGGTGCACTCCGGCAGGTCATCCGGCACCACCGCCGAGCTGGAGCGCTACTCGTTCTCCGCGGTGAACACACGCTACGTGCGCATCACCGTGAACGGCAGCTCGATGAATACCTGGGCCAGCATCGCGGAAATGCAGCCTGGCACCGGCTCGACCCCGCCCACCGCCCCGCCCGAGCGCTTCACCTCCGTCGCCGCCAGCGGAGATGACGGCAACGTCCCCGCCAACGCCATTGACGGCGACCCCGCCACGCGCTGGTCCAGCGACGGCGTGGGACAATGGATTACCGGCGACCTGGGCACCGTGGCGCAGTTGAGTGCCGTAGACATCGGCTGGCACCGTGGCAACGAGCGCGTCAACAACTTCGTCATCTCCACCTCCACGGACGGCACGAACTTCGCGCAGGTGCACTCCGGCAGGTCGTCCGGCACCACCTCCGCGCTGGAGCGTTACTCGTTCTCCCCGGTGAGCACGCGCTACGTGCGTATCACCGTGAACGGCAGCTCGATGAACACCTGGGCCAGCATTGCGGAAATGCAGCCCGGTACCGGCTCGACCCCGCCCATCGACCCGCCTGGCGAGCAGGGCCAGGACAAGTTCGGCGTGACGATGATCTATCCGACCAAGTCCGGCGGCGAGCAGTGGTTCCTGGCGGACAACGCTACGTCCGACAAGCGCTTCGACCCGCAGAACACCATCAGCCGCAACTCGGACGGCTCCTGGAAGATGAAGAACAGCAAGGTGCGCATGTCCGTGTTCACCTCCACGGGCTACAGCGCGTCCAAGATTCCGACCTATGACCGCGACGTGCTGGCCAGCCGGGGCTACATGCAGGCGGCGAACGACTGGCGGAACATCGAGATGACTGGCTTCGTGAAGGTCAACTCGGTGTCCGACGTGTCGGACAACTTCGCGTGGTACGCGCGAGGCGGCAAGCACAACGACAACCACTCGGGGTGCGAGGGCAGCAGCTACAAGGGTTCGCTGCACTATGACGGCCGCGTGCGCTGGCAGAAGGAGACGTGGCACGTCTCCTACAACCAGGCGGCGTACAAGTCCGGTACCTCGGCGCTGCGCGGCCGCTGGGTGGGCTTCAAGTCGGTGATGCGCAACACCAAGGTCAACGGAAAGGAAGCCGTGCGCCTGGAGATGTACCTCAACGAGAACGCCGACAAGAAGACCTGGAAGAAGGTCTACGACATGGTGGACTCGGGCAGCTGGGGTGGTGACGCCAGCCACTGCGGCGGCGCGGTGAACGCAATGCCCATCACCTGGGGCGGCCCCATCGCGGTGTTCCGCTGGGACAGCGCCAACGACGTGGACTTCAAGTGGCTGTCCGTGCGCGAAATCTCGCCGGAGCAGTGAGCCGCTGACCACGTGACGCCCGCCCCGGTGCTCCTTCCTTGGAGTGCCGGGGCGTGGCGTTTACGACTTCTTCGGCTGCGGCAACTTCGGAACCAAGGCCACGTGTGGCCCCTTCAACCGGTTCTCGGAGAACCTGTGCTCGGGGCTTGAAGGCTCGCCATGGTCGTGTAACCCCTGTCCACAGGCTCCCTGCCGGGCCTGAACCGCTTCGCCGATACTGACGGCGATGGCACCTTCAACACGCTGTCGTCGAACGACGGTGAGCCGGAGCGCTGCTTTACCCTCGTGGACACCGCTGGTTGCAGCTGCGCGCAGATTGTCGATGCGCTGGGGATGAGCCAGGAGCACGCCCAATCTGGATGCAGCCTCAGCACCCTGGAGAGCTGGGTGTCGCGCGTGAAGGAGAACTAGAGGGCCTGAAGTTGCCCCATCCTGATGCCCCCCCCAGCTCTCCTTTGATTTGGATACGAGTTGTGCCGCGCCTTCTGGTTCCAGGGTAGGAATTCTCCTGGCAGACGCCAATGACCGGCGACGCTCCTCCATCAGCGAGGTCTCCGTGGCGGCCGGAGCAGGCACGTCCAGTCTGCCGCCCACGGCCATCACCTTCTCACGTACATTCCCACAGGGACGTACCACATCGTGCTGCTGGCGGATGTGCATGAATGGATTGCCGAGAGTGATGAGAACAACAACGGCGCGCGCCGCGGGGGCTCGGCGGAAGAAGTCGTGCTCGGTGAGGAGAGATGGTGGTCAAGGTGCCTTCCATGGGGCTCTGGCTTCGTCGCGTGGACGGACAGTCGCGTGCTGATCGACTCACATGGAGAGCGTCGCTCGCTCGAACGGGAGTCGCGCAACGAGAGCATCCCCGGTGATGTTCAAGCCAGACGGCGCCGCGTGGACATGGGACGATCCGTCCAGCATGGCCCAGCCCCGTGTGCGAAACCTTAAGCCCTGGCACCATGCGGTCCGCTGTCCCGCTCCCCACCCAACAAGCCGTTGAGGTCAGCTCACGCATGTCCAAGACCAACGCCCCTTCAGGACTCGGGTCTGAGTACCACCCGCTCGACTCTCCCCAACTCGAGAATCCTCATCCGTTCCTCGCGCGTGCACGGCGGGAGGAACCGGTGTTCTTCAGTCCGGTGTTGGGGGCGTGGGTGGTGACGCGCCATGCAGACATCAGCGCCGTGGTCGCCGATACCACACGCTTCTCGTCCGCAGAGTCCATCACGGTGGGCGCCGCGACGACGCCGCCGGAGGTGGTCACCGCGCTGATGGACGGTTACCCCCTGGTGCCCAGCCTCGTCGACAATGATCCGCCAGCGCATGGCCGCTTCCGGAGCCTCGTCAGCAAGGCCTTTACCGGGAGGCGCCTCGCGGAGAAGGAGCCCTTCATCCGCACCCTCGTGGACGCGCTCATCCACTCCTTCAGGCACGAGAGGCAGGTGGACCTGTTCCTCCAGTTCGCCCATCCGCTGTCGTGCGGAATCATCGCGGAGATTCTCGGAATCCCCAGCTCGGACATCCACCGGTTCCGGCGCTGGTCCGATGACCTGTCCACGGTCCTCGCCGCGCATGGCCCCATCGAGCACCAGGTCGCGTGCGCGCGAGGCGTGGTCGAGTTCCAGCGATACCTGGCCTCGGCGCTCAAGGAGCGGGAGGTGTCCCCCCGAGAGGACCTGCTGAGCGACATCGTCACCGGAGCGCAGGGGATGACGCCGCCCATGAGCATGGCGGAGCTGGTGAGCCTGCTGATGCAGGTGCACTTCGCGGGACATGAGACGACCGCGGGCCTCATCGTGGGAGCGGTGGAGCTCCTACTCGAGCATCCGGAGCAACTGCGGGCACTTCGGGACGACCCGGGCCTCATCGCGGGCGCAGTCGAGGAGGCGGTGCGGATGATCTCCCCCGTGCATGCCATGTTCCGTACGGCGCTGGAGGCGGTGGAGATTGGGGGCGTGCCCATTCCCAAGGGAGCCCACATCCGCATCGTCTACGCGTCGGCCAACCGCGACGAGGCCCGGTTCCACGAGCCTGAGCGCTTCGACATCCGGCGGCCTGACATCAAGAAGCACCTCGCCTTCGGGCAGGGCCTCCATTTCTGCATCGGCGCGCCGCTCGCGCGGCTCGAGGCACGCCTGGCAGTGGAGGCGCTGCTTCGAAGTCTCCCGGGGCTCCGGCTCGTACCAGGGCAGAAGCCGGGCTTCCTGAGGAGCGTCACCGTCCGGAGGCACGAGAGCCTCGAGGTCGCGTGGGATGTCCAGGCGAATCAGGCCCTCTGACGACCCGACGCACAGGCCGGTGAAGAGACGGCCCTCCTCCAGCCTAGACATCAGATACGCGACGAGCGCGTCGATGTCCGCCTGGGGCAGGTGGGACGGCTTGCCGTGCGCGTCCTTGATGACCAGGACCCCGCCGGCTGCCAGCGCAGGGTTGGCCAGTACTCGCCCAACGAGGCGAGCACTGGGGACCTGCTGTGCTCCGGGCGTCAGTAGTCCCAGCGGTAGACTTCCAGCTCCTTCACGTCATACCGGGTCGCGCCGCTCATGCTCAGGCCGAAGTACTGGTACGTCTGGTCCGACGTGAAGGAGTGGACGTGCGTGCCACCGCCCGCGCCCGTGCGGGTGGCGAGCGTCACCCAGGAACTCATGCCCGGCGTCCAGCCCATCAGCGTGTAGCCGGGGGGCACGAAGCTGCCCCATTTCACGACGACGCGGCGCACGGCCTCCGCCCGGCCCAGGTTGACGTTGAGCCACACCGTGTCCGAGGTGTTGGCGTGGTACGCCGAGCGCCATGCGCTGCGATAGTTCTCCAGGTGGTAGGCGCCATTGCCGTCCACGGCGGCGCTGGGGGCGCTGATGCCCGTGTTCTCCGAGTCGCTCGCGCTGGCCGCCATGCCGAAGGCAAGGTTGGGGTTGGAGTCCAGATCGAGTGAGCTGCCGAGGTCGTTCACGACTTCGAAGTCGACGATGAGGTTTTCCGTCTCCGGCTTCGTGCTGCCCAGCGCCTGTTTCACGCCCGGGGTGACGTCAATCCAGCACCCCAGGGGCTTGTAGGGGGATGCCGCGCGGCCTCCCAGCGCGGCGTCACTGAGGATGCTGTCGGCGGGCCCGGAGTCCTGGAGCGTGGTGAGGACGCTGCGGCCGTAGCCCGCGTGCCCCGGGTGGCGGTTGGTGATGCGAACCTGCGTGCCCCACTTCAGCGAACGCGTGCTGCTGGTGCGCAGGTCCGACTGGGCCGCGGTGACGCCAGCCAGGTTGACGATGGTGTTGTTGGCGGCGTTGTAGCCGTAGTCCAGGGGGAGCGCGACGTAGAGCGCGCTCCAGGAGATGGTCTTCCCACTGGCGCCGGTGCCACCCCAGAAGCTGGAGGCATAGGCGCGGCGCTTGCCGGTGAACTGCGCGTTGGCGGTGCCGCAGAGGACCATGGCGAGCACGAGCGTCCAGATGGGCAGGCTGCCGCGGGACAGGAATGGGAGCATGGAACGAAGCCTCTCGGGGGAAGGGACGGGGCGAGCTTCGGAGCCATTCGGTGCGGGTGTCAAAAACCCGGGTAGACGGTGGCGGACCAGGCCTGGACGCCGAAGCGTGCAGCCGCTGGAACGCAGTTGCGTCCTCCCGTGACGCAGCAACGCCCCGCTTCCGGATGAAAACGTGCGCCCGCACCTGGAGGCCGTTGGGTGCGCGAATTGCAGTGAGTCTCGGCTAGGGCTTCTCCCTGAGAAAGAGACATCAATGCCAAGCACGAGCGCTTCTGGAACCTGGGTGCAGTTCTTCGACATGTGGGGCTACCAGCATGCCTATATCAACTTCACGGGCGCCCAGAACGTCTCGGATCTGGATGACTACAAGTTCACCCTGTTTGGCTCCAGCTCCCCAGGCGGCGCCAAGGTGGGGGACCACATCGAGTCGCTGGTGACCGGCCCCCAGACCTGGCTCATCGTCTACGAGGACAAGGACTACAACAAGAAGCACCCGAGCAAGACGAAGCTGTATTTCGGCCCCAACACGCTCGTGTCCAACTTGGAAGGCGAGTACCGCTTCAATGACAACATCGACAGCTTCCAGATGTTCAGCGCCCAGCCCGCGGACTGGCCCGGTGCGTCCGCGGCACGGAATGGGGCCATCACCCAGTTGGCGATTGTCGAAGAAAAAGCGCTCTTCGCCACCATCTCGAGCGATCTGGAGTCGCTGGTGGGGGCGCTCCTCAACCTCATCCCGGACATCGGAGGGTTCCTCAGCAGCCTGATGGGCATTTTCTGGCCCTCCACCACCAACCCCAACCTCATCTGGGAAGCCATCCAGCGGTACATCGTCAAGGCCGTCTACCTCGGCGTTGAGTCATCGGTGATGAGCTCCATTGAGAATGAGTTCCGGGGCATCCTCAACGCCATCAAGCTGTATCAAAACGACCGGCTCTACAATGAGTACGACGGCCTGTGTCAGCTCATCGCGGACCGCGCTCCGTATTTCACCTACAACGCCAAATACCCCGCGTCGCAGTACCCCTCGCAGAAGCTGCCCTATAGCTCCGCCTATTTCACGATCGCGCTGGCCATCTACAGCGCGCGCTGGCGTTACTTCGACCAGATCTACGCCTCGGCGCCTTGGTATCCGACAGAGGGGCCCGCGAAGCGCGAGGCCTTCAGGTTGGCGCTGGATTCCATGCTGGAGCAGGCCACGGCCGCGCTGAAAGTGATGGCGAAGCAAGCCTTCAACGAGCAGAAGGCCTGGGCGGAGTCGAAGGCGCAGAACCAGCACCGCGAGCGAGAGGCGTTCCTCTATACTCAACAGTTCGCCGTCAATACGCTGGGGTGGTTGGCGCCCTCCTTCATGTGGCCGTGCTTCGGCTCCACCGGCCAGCTCCCCGTCCAGAGCGTCATTCACGCACTGACGGGCCCCTACGGTGGCGCGGAGAACATCTCGGGAGGGGGCCGTGCGAAGGACGCCGCCGCCAATGGTCAGAACATCTCCCGCGTCCTTCTTCGCACGGGCAGCCGGGTGGATGGTCTCCAAATCTGGCTCGACGGCTCCGAGCAACCCCTGCGGGGTGCCGCCGGTGGAAACACTGTCTGTGACGTCACCTTCGCGGAAGGGGAGTATGTCGTCGCGGCCTTCGGGTATGGCGGCACCCTCGACGCCGGCTCGCTCAATCAACTCTACCTCCGCACCAACCTGGGGAGGCAGTTCGGTGGAGGCGCTCCGGGGAGCACCTGGTTCCAGTCGCTGGCGCCCCAGGGCGTCGATGCCCGCCTGTCGGGTTTCACCAGCGCGCTCCAGCCCAATACCCTCAACAGCATCTCCTTGATCTGGCGCTTCGAGACACCCACCACGCCCGGGTTCGACCCTATCGCGTGGCTGGACCTCCCTGGGCTCACCGACCGGTAGCGACAGCCCGGCCGACCGTCATCCTGGTGCCATCGCCTTCGAATGAGGCCTTGGAGGTCGGCGTGAGTTGCCGCTGCCGGACACGCTTCGATAATGGGGCCCCTGAACGCGAGGGGGCCCCGTGAAGAAGCCTCCATCGCGCGACGGCGTGTCCTATCGCCGGCCGCGTCTCACGACGAGCGATAGCGCGAGCAGGGCCATGGGGAACAGCGCGGACGGACCACCCTGACAGCCGCAGCCAGACTCCGGCTCCGAAGGGTCCTCCGGCGAGCCTCCATCCACGGAGCCCGCGTCCCCGGCCGGAACTCCCGAGTCCGCGGTGGGATTTCCACCGTCCGTGCCCGTGCTTCCCCCATCCACGCCAGGGTGGGAGCCGCCGTCCACCTCACCAGGCCCACCTGCGTCCGCCTCTCCCGCGTCCGTCGCTCCCGCATCAAGGGGCCCCGCGTCCGCCTCTCCTGCATCCGTCGCTCCCGCATCGAGGGGCCCCGCGTCCGCCTCTCCCGCATCCGTCGCTCCCGCATCGAGGGGCCCCGCGTCCGCCGCTCCAGCGTCCGCCTCCCCCGCGTCCGCCTCTCCCGCGTCGGGGGTCCCCGCGTCCACGGGCCTGCACTCGCCCTGCTGGCAGGTCCCTCCCGTGCACTCCGTGCCATCCTCCACGGGAGTGGAGGCACAGTTGCCCGTCTCCGTGCAGATAGGCAGGTGGCATTCATCCGGCGCCACACAGTCATTCGCATCCTGACACTGCGCGCAGACGAAGCCCTCGCTCTGACTCACACAGTACGGCGTCGATGCACCGCACGGAGAGCACGAATCCCCACAGAAGAGCGACGAATCACAGGGAGCGCACAAGGCCGCCGCGTTGCAGCGGTAGCCTGCCTCGCATCCCCCATTCCCTGGCGCGTTGGCGAACTGACGGTTGCATTGGGCGCACTCGGTGGGAGCTGGGAACGAGGGCTGCCCCGATTCCATCTGATGGAACATCCCGGGCGTGACGAGCACGAAGCCCTCGGTAGCCAGATTGATGATGGGCGGCATGGTCGCTGCCCTCTCGAAGTCCGTGAAAACGCCGTCGTAGACCGACATCTCGAGCGCGGCGTGCTCCCCGACGTTCGTGTGGAGCACCTCCACGCCGTAGAGTCCCGACTGCGCGAAGTGGACCGTGTTGGTGGCGCGCCACGTCGGTACGCCGAGCGTCGGCGGACGGATGATGACCGGGTAGCTCGTCTGGTCGCGGTCGAAGAGCGCCAGGCTCACCGAGTCGTCGGCGTAGAACCCGAAGTGCAGAGGCCTGTCGACCATGTCGCTCGTGACAGCGATGAAGCCACGCAGGCGGGTCGCGAAGGATGTGACGGCATCTCTGTAGCCGAAGTCACACCCGCCGACGGGGCAGCCCGCGACGGCCCCGGTGAAGTCCCCGTAGCTCAGTGTCCTCCCGTCATTGAGATTGTTGGACAGGTCCACGGGCGTCCGCAGCACCGAAGTGACGCGGTTGCCCCGGTTCGCCTCCATGAAGGCATTGATACCAGCGATATAGGTCGACTGAGCCTGGGGGAAGTCAGCCGCGGGATTCCGCGAGACGCTCGTCGCGACGCAGAGGCCCGCCCCCGTCGCCTCGGGAAGGGGCGCCACGGGAGGTCCACTCACCATGACGGCCTGAGCGCTGGCAGTGCGAGGAATGGACAATCCACACAACAAGAGCATGAAGATGCGGAGCAATCGCATCCGCGCGTATTACTCCTGGCCGCCGGACTCCGACAAGTGCGGCCGGATGCATCCGCCACGCGCAAGCCCACCGGGCGCCTGGCTCATCCAAACGCGCGCAATGCCTTTCCGAGCGCATCGAAATGCGGAGGACGTCCACCTTCACCATCGAAAGCCACGTGGGGAGCCGCCACAGGTCACGCCGCTGGGGCATCTGAGGTCATGAGCGGGTGATTCGCGGCTCGTGCTGCCGCCGGGGGATTCCTCCGGCGGCAGCAGGCCAACGACAACACCTGAACTACGGGCGCACCGGCTTCAGGCAGTAGAGCGTGGTGCGCTCGCGAGAGCGCGCCATGTGCAGCGGGTCTGACGTGTCCTTCGCTTTCGAATGCCGCGCAGGGGTCGACCGGGCCCACTGCACCGACAGGCCGCACCGTTCGAACTCCGCTTCGAGCCACCCGGGTGAGCGAAGGCCGAGCAGCACCGCGAGGTCCGACAGGAGCAGCAGGCCCACTCCCCCAGGAGCAAGCGAAGCGGAGAGTCCTTCGAGAAAGCGCCGCAGGAACTGGCTGTCCTCGTCGAACACCGCGCGGTCCACCCGGTTCTTGGGCGGTTCGGGAATCCAGGGTGGGTTGCACACCACGAGGTCCGCCGTGCCCTTCGGGAACAAGTCGGCCTCGGCCACCTGGAAGCGCTTGCCGAGCCCGAGCCGCTCCGCGTTCTCCCGGGAACAGGCCACGGCGCGAGAGTCACAATCAGTCGCCTGCACGGACGCCGCGCCCCGCTGGAGGAGGATGAATGAGAGCACGCCGGTCCCAGTGCCGATGTCGAACACGCGCTTGCCCTTCACCTCCGTGAAGGAGTTCAGCAACTCCACGTAATCGGTGCGGGTCGGAAGGTAGACGCCGTAGTGCGGGTGAAGCAGCCCAGTGAGGCCAGGAACAGCGAGACCCTTGCGACGCCACTCCGCCGCCCCGAGCATGCCGAGGAGTTGTTTGAGCGGGACCACCGTGGTGTCCGTCGTTGAAGCCCCCCATACCTGATGACATGCCAGTGAAGTGTCCGGTGCCCGCGCGAGCCCGAGCCGGTAATCGCGGTCGAGAGACACCACGATGCGCGACAGCGTCTCGTGTTCGAGCTGCCGGGCCCGCCGCTCGGCGCGGAATGCTTCCAGCGGCGAGCGCGCCTTCGCTGGCCGCGGCAGCCGCCGGCTCAGCGCGCCGAGGAGCTGCTTCGCGTTATGGAAGTCACCGGAGTACAGCAGGAACTCGCCTCGGCGCACCCGCTTGAGCGCCGTATCCGCGCTGAGTCGGTCATTCACGGGAGACAGCCGAGCAGGCGCGGGTTCCGAGCTCTCTGAGTGCCAGGTGAAGGCGGAGTCCAGCGGCGGCGCGGACGGAGAGGTGGAGGGGTTCGGCCCCTCGGGCGAGGCATCGGTTCGGGGAGCGCGAGGCATGGGGATGGGGTAGCACGTCCACGCGCTCCCGTCGCGTGTGGGAAACCACCGGCGCTCACCGCGCCCTTAGCGCTTCTGGCGGCGACGCGGTCGTCCTGACGCACGGCGCTTCGAGCCACCGGCAGGCGGGCCGTGTCTGAAACGTTGTGCGCCGGAACGCTGCTCCGGGGCGGGGGCCGGCTGCGGCGGCCTTCGCTCTCGCCTCCCGCCGCCGTCGCCCTGTGATGGGCGCTTCGAACGCTTCGAACCGCCCGCTTGCATCGAGCCACTGAGCGCCTGGGTTGCGTCTTTCGCCACGCCTTCGGGCCCGACCGTGCCCTTCACGGCGTCTCGCACGGGTCCACCAGGCCCGAGTGCCTGGTCGGCCACGCGGTTCACCGTCCCGCCGGGTTCCAACGCCCCCTTCGCCGCCCCGCCCACGTCCTGGACGGCCTCGGACACCGCTCCGCCAGGCTTCAGGCTCTCATGGGCGGCTTCCCCCACCTCGCCTATCGCATGCCCCACGGGCCGAAGCAGGCTGGCGAGCAGTTCGGGGTTGCTGTCGAGTGTCTGGAGCGCACGGTCCAGGATTTCATAGACACGCTGGAGCCGGACCTTGAGCAGCGCCTGGGCCTCCACGCCTTTGATGGTCAGCTTGACCCGTTCGATGCCCACGTCAGCGCCCACATCGAGTCGCACGAGATTGGCCAGCTCGGCATGCAGTGAGACGCGTGCACGCACGTTCTCCACGTCGAGCGTTATCTCATCCACCTTCACCGTCGGGACGTCGAGCAGCACGTCGGGCACGATTTCGATGGGCCCTTCGTCGACGCCCGCCTGAGCGAGCGCATGCCGTGTGTCCTCTCGCGTGGCTCCGCCTTCCCGCTGTGAAGGCCGCTCCTCGGGATTGTCATGCTCCGTCTTGTTCGCGGACTTCGTTCCCCGGAATCGCCATGCCCCCCATCCTGTCTTTGCCACGTTCGACCTCCTCCCTCTGCCAAGGGTGAGGAGCGGACGACGGGCCTGACACCCGGTGTGGCCAAGGGCCTCGTCCCACTGGCCTCAGTCCATCGAAAGACACTGCCGGCAGGCCGCAAGGCTTCTCACGCAGGCAGCCAGGGCCCCCACGGAAGCAGGACACGCCCGCCTTGCCACAGCCTCCCGAGCAACGCGTCTCCAGATTGACAGGGAGCTGTTGACCCATGCCCCAGGGAGTTCCCCATGCCCGTACGTCGACCACCGCAATCAAGTCACGCGCGTTTCCAGAGCGAGCCATTGAACGACCAGGAATCCGAGCTGAACGATGACGTCGCCATTTCCGCACGCGCCCGGGGCGAATCGCTCGTCGTGCATGCAATCCATGGCGTTCATGTTCGCACCTGGTCGTCGCCTGGCGTCGAGAGCGTCCACACCTCGCACCGGACAGGCATACCGGCCCCCCTCACGACAGGGCACTACGGGCCTTTCGAAGCAGCCATGCATGTGGGAACACGGTTTCAGGAGCCTTCAGCGCCCCCACCGTCCGGCAGGGCCCAGCCCCCTCGGAAGCGCTCCGGGCGGAGACGTCACTGAACCGCCATCGGTAGCCAGGGCGGGCGCCCCCCGTCCCCCACCCGCCCGGCAATCACCCCCCCTTTCGGTCCACCCGCTCCAACTTGCGCCGCGGAGAACCTTCCTCGGGCTCGGGCCGTAACGAGGCCAGCTGGTCGGCCGCCGCGTCCGCCGCCATGTGCCGTACGGTCGCCAGGACGTCTTCGAATCGCCCCGATGCATCCAAGCGGTCGGCCAGGTCCCGTGCCTTTCCCGCCGCACGTGTATACGCGCGACGCTCCAGCGCCGAGGCCGGCAAGAGGGAAGCCGACAGGAAGCCCAGGGCCAGGACCCCAAGTCCCGCCCCCACGGGATGCTGCCGCATCGTCTGCGCTGTCCACGTCTGGGCTCCCACCGCGCGGGAGCGCGCATCGTCTCGCGAGGGAAACTTCTCTCTGAGGCTCCCAGCAACCGCCCGGCCCTTGTCGCGGACCGTCCGCAACGGCGCCAGTCCCCCTTGCGTCTGACCTGGAGCGCCGCCGTTCCGTCCCTCGCGCGCAGTCGTCTTGTCCGCGCTACGTCTCATGACTCAGCCTCCCTTTCCACATCACCTGCACCGCTGGCGCGAAACATCCGCCCCGCGAGCAGGCCTGCCCCCAGCAGTCCCGTGAGCAACAATCTCGGGCGCTGCCGCACGAACTGTCCCGTGCGGTCCAGGAATGCCTCGACAGATTGCGCATCCAGCCGCGAGGAGGCGCCGCGAAACATGCGCTCTCCCGTCTCCAGCATGCGTTGCGATGCCGGGCTCGGTGCACGCCGGGTGGCGCTGCTCAACCCCTCTGCCATGTCCTCCAGCACCGACACGAGCAAGCCCCGCTGGAAGTCCAGGCGCTCCTTCACCCGGCCCCGCGCGTATCCCGTGACCTGTTCGAGCTGCTTCTGCGCAGCTTCCATCCTGGGTGATGCGCGTCGCGCTGGGCCGCGCGAGCGCTTCCTCTCCTTTGTCTTCGTCGAGGCCATGATGTGCGTCCTCCTGACACCGAAGGTAGACACCTCCGCGTCACGTCCGGGCAACCAGACCGCTCACGGCGTGGTCGTTCGCACGCACGTCCCATGGGTACCTTGCGGACATGGCCGTCGCCACGTTGATTCATCAGGAGGCGAACATGAAGCCAGAGCAGGAAAAGACGCTTCACGAAGAGGCCGTGGCAACGGTGGACCGCCTGGTGCTCAAGCACCCGGAGCTGAAGAAAGAGCTGGAGCAGGTAGAGGGCTATGCCGTCTTCCCCTCGCTGGGCAGGGCATCGCTGGTCCTCGGCGGCTCATACGGCCACGGCGAGGTCTTCGAGAAGGGCAAGCCGATTGGCTTCGCCACGCTGAGCCAGTTGACCCTCGGAGTCCAGGTGGGCGGACAGACCCTGAGCGAGCTCATCTTCTTCCATGACCGTGATGCCCTTGAAG
Source organism: Myxococcus virescens (assembly GCF_900101905.1). NCBI lineage: Bacteria > Pseudomonadati > Myxococcota > Myxococcia > Myxococcales > Myxococcaceae > Myxococcus > Myxococcus virescens. Next base: position 156,038 of record NZ_FNAJ01000013.1, read on the forward strand.
CGTTCAAGGGAGGAAAGGTGGCCTTCGCCGCCAACGCCTCCGCCGTGCTCGTGAAGGCGGCGGCGTCCGGAACCATCAACTATGCGAAGTGCGTTGCTCACGCCTACTCGCGTGGCGGCATGCTGCTCGAGGCCTCCCTGGGCGGACAGAAGTTCACGTTCATTCCGCAGTCGGGCGCATCGGAGCGAGGGAACGGAGGCCTGATGCAGCGCTTCCGCAGGCAGGATGCGTCCGAGGAGAACGGGGCCGATGACACTGGGCAGCGTCCGCGGCTGCAAGCATCGCAGCCCCCTCCTGCCCTGACCACAGGGCTGACGGCTGCCGCCCTGCTGCTCACCCGGATCATCAAGGCGCAGGCCAGTGCTCGCCACGAATGAAGCGTCCCTCCGAGACAAACTGGCGAGCCAAGGCCACCGCGCGCTGAAGCTCGCGAGGAAGGAGCTGAGCGTCCACCGCAGACTGCATGGTGACGCACGGGCGGCATTGCACCGGCTGGAGGCCCGCTCACCGGAGCTGGCTCAGGCGAGGGCTCGGGCCTACGCCTATGCCGTCTTCCCTTCGCTAGGCCAGGGAAGCGCCGTGCTCGGAGGCACCTGGGGGATGGGCGAGGTCTTCCGTCAGGAGCGGCTGGTGGGATACGCGGCGCTGGTCCAACTGACCCTCGGAGTCCAGTTGGGCGGACAGACAGCTTCGGAGGTCGTCCTCTTCGAGGACCAGGAGGCGTTCCAACGCTTCAAGCATGGCGGGACGGGACTGGCACTCAACGCGGCCGCGACCCTGGTCAAAGCAGGCGCAGCGAGGGCGCGGGGCCCGGCTGGTAGCACGACGGTCGCGCTGGCCACGGATGGAGGAATGTGGGCGGGCGTCGCGCTCGGCGCCCAGCGCGCCTTCGTCGTTCCGGCCGTCCTCACCCGCAGTAGCACATTGCGCCGGGTTCTCTCATCCATACCTTCTTTGACACGAGGAACGCCGGCCCCCAACGAGGGCGAAACAAGGGAGAGCGCGATGGCCAAGGCGCAGACGACCAAATCCGGAAGAAAAAGGTTGGGCAAGCTCACCGCGGCCTGGAAGCGCCGCAAGGCCCACGACGAAGAGAAGACAGGCCCCAAGAAGGTGGCCGTGCATACACGCGAAGCCATGCAACGGGTCAGCACCCGAGGGCGCGAGACACTGGAGCATCTGCGAGACCGCGTCCCCAGTGGAGACAGACTCCGTGAGCGAGCAGGCCAGGCACGCACCTGGGCAGCCGACCAACTGGGTGAACACGCGGTGGCCATCGGCCTGACCACGCTGGCAGCAGGCGTCGCGGGAGCGGCGCTGCTCCCCGTGTCGAACCGGGAGCGCCGCGCGTTGAGCTCCGTGTCCCACAAGGTGCAGGGACTGACCCACTCCCTTGGAGCCGCCCCCCAGGTTGCGCGGCTGACCCGGTCTGTGAGCGACGCGGTGGCACGCGTCCGCCGCGGTGACGGCGCTGCCACGGAGGAGGAGAAACCCCGCGCCCCTCGCCCCAAGAAGGTCGCGGCGACGCGTGGCAAGAAAGCCGCGGGAAGGCCAGCAGCGGCCGCCAAGACATCGCGCCGGCCCCGGAAGGGCAGCCCTCCGCCCCAGGCCAGTAAGTAGGGACGCAGGCCGGAGCGCCCAACGGAACCTCGCCTGTTCCCGCTGGGCGGAAGGTGAAATCGGACGGGGCGTTCGTGGAGGGATTGGCCACGAATGTCCGCGTCCGCATTCACCCGGCCACACAGTCAGGACCCTGGCCCCACGGCCTCTCGCAAGACGCCTCCGCGGCCTGAATCAGGCGCCGTGCAGGCCCTCGGCCATGCACGCCCCGCTGGCGCCTGAAAGGATTTCAAGGGCGGCGCGTTGGCCTGACAAGAGCGCTCCCTCCATCCAGCCGGGCATGGGGGAGGTTTGGTCTCCGGCGAAGTGGACCCTGCCTTCGCGCGTTGTGAGCGCACGCCCCCACTGCGTGAGCTGCCTCGGCCGGAACCACGCAAAGGCCCCCCGAGCCCAAGGGTCCAGGTCCCATGCGTAGGAGGTTCCGCACTGCACTTCGGAGGACAGCTCCGGCGCGAACTGGCTCAGGCCCCGCACAGCCATGGCAATGCGCTCCTCCTCGGAGAGAAGGCCCGCCGCGCGGGCGCACGGGCCCACGCGATACGCTTCGAGGATGCCTGACGGCGGAGGTTGTGTCGGTGCGGCGTCGAGGACATGCATGATGGGGAGGTCCGTCAGCCACCCACTCGACCACCCCCACTCTGTCCAGAGGCGGCGCCGGTATTGAATGAAGGTGCGCACGACGGACGTATGCTCGAGCTCGCGAATCGCCCGTAGCTTGTCCGCCGAGAAAGCAGGGACGAGCTCAACGCCACGAAGGACTGAGAACGGAATGGCGCACACGAGCCGCTCCGCTGTGAACGTTCTGTGTTCTCCCGTGCTGCCGCGGCAGTACACGCGGACGGTCCCCTGTTCCTGCTCGATGCGCTTCGCAGCCCATCCGAACTGAATCCTTCCACCGAGCGCTTCCGCCAGGGCGACGGGCAGCCGGTCACTTCCGCCCCTCAAGGTGTAGGCGCTCGAGCCGCCTCTGCCGACCGTCAGCAACTCCCGTCGAAGTACCCCAAGCGCCGAGCTCGCGTCGATACCATCACCCACGAGGTCAAACCGTCCCAGGCTCACCGCGTCAATGGCCGCTGAAGAAGCGCCCCGTTCCGCGAGGGCCTCACGAAGGGTCAGGCCATCGAGGTGGGTCGCGCCTGGACCGGGCCAGGACTCATGGAAGGGGTCGCCGACAGCCTCCACGAGGAGAGACACGTACCTCCGATAGAGGCCAGAAAGGCCGAGCTGCTGCTCATCCGCCCTCAGGACATGCGGGAGGCCCGTGTCATCACCGAAGGGGGCCAGGATGCGACGTCCCCGAAGATGGAAGGGCCGCAAGGCCGACGTGTGCGGAACTGGCAGCGGGTCGAGCTCCAGGCCGAGCCTCCTCGCCAAGCCGAGGACCGTCGAGTGCCCGCTGAGGACATACTTCGCGCCCGCCTCGGCGTACATTCCGTCCACGAACGGCTGCCGCAGGGTCAGGACCCGGCCACCAACTCGAGAGCGCGCCTCGAGCACGACGACGTCCCGGCCTGCGAGGACAAGCGCATGCGCTGCCGCCAGTCCTGCGAGGCCCGCGCCCAGAATGATGACGCGTTCGCTCATTCGAGACGTCGCCTCGCGCCTTCGGTGGGACTCATGCCAGCGGAAGCAGGTACGGATTCAGCAGCCCTCGCCTGAGCTCGAGCGGCGATGAGGGCAGTTGGGGATTGCGCGGGGGGAGGCGGCGCGGCAGCAGCCCACTCCCGAGGCGTAACAGGCTCGGACAGAACGCCAGAGGCTGCGTCCCAAGGACCAGCGCCTGGCAAGTCCGGAACGGAGAGGCCGCCGCCAGTGTGAGATTGATGACCAGGGTGCGCAGCCCATGCTGTCGGAACCTCGTGACGAGCTCCCCCGCCGTGTCGGGGACTCGAACCCGAGGGAGCGCCACCGGGGGGCCTTCCAGGAGCAGGTCGACAGCGCTCCGCATCGCGGGGTTCAAGTAGAGCAACGTGATGTCGAGGAGGGAGTCGATGAGCCAGTAGTTCTCCAGGACCGGGGGCCGCCGGAGCGCCTCGAAGTCAATCGCAAGCTCCCGACGAAGGGCCACCGCCTCCGTCAACATTCGCATTTCACGGAGCGCTCGGTGCACGGCCACTGCCGGGTCTCCCGCGGCTGCGGCGGCGAGGAGCGTCCCTCCTTTGGGGAACGCCCCCTCTCCTGTCGCCTCGGCGATGAGTGCGATGACGTGAAGGCCGGCGCGACCGGGCAGGTACGAGCAGTGGAGAGTCCAGCACGAACCCTTGAAATGACGCGACACCCCCTCATCAATGTCGAGCGTAGCCATGTCGAGGCGCCGCGCCCCTTGACCTCGGTACCAGGCGAGCTGGAGCGCATCGCGCTCTACCACCTCCAGGAGCGCGGACCGCAACGCGGCATCATCGCTCGTATGTGTCGCGACGCCATTGGATGAGGCACACAGGAAGCGCGGGCCCACGAGCCGTTCGGAAGTCGTGAAAGCTGCAGGAACGAGCAATTGCTCACCGGTCTCCGCATCCGTGGCCCTGACCCAATCCAGTGGCGTGTCCTGGGTGACTGGCGCGTAGGGAAACCCCGGGCTTGCGTACTGCTCGGGCGTGTAGAGGTCCCAATCAAGCATGGGCAGGAACGGTTGCTCGAGCGCACGCGCCGGAGTCGCGCAGACGTCGGGCACACGAAGGAGGGACGAGGCACGCTCGATGGCCTCTGCTCGCGCAGTCAGCCTCCGCTCCTCCAGGGATGCTCCGACGCCCACCTGGGCCAGGAAATGTCCTGACACCACGGGACGACCTCGTTTCCGAAGACGCAGGGTGGCGGCTCCCCAGCTCAGGGTGACAATGGGAGGAGCCCCCCGCCTGCCACGGACCGTGGCTTCGCGCGTCGCGATTCCCAGGCGCCCCAGCGCGGCACCAGCCATCCGCGAGCCCTCCAGCTTGCCGATGTGGTTCGCCGCGCCCCGGTTCGCGGAGCACGCGCATCCCGCCGCGGGCCGAGAACGGATGCGTCTGGTGCCTGGCCGCCCGTAGGCGCCCTCTGTCCAGGCACGCGCATCGCGGGAATGCGGCTTCATGGCTTTCCGGAGCGCCGTCAGATCGGCTGTCCCCAGCGCAATCACGGCGCGGCGCGGGAGCGCATTCGCCACTGCGGCGGCCTCATCGGGCGCATCCGCGCTCTGAACCTCCCAGAGCAGACCACAGGCGATACACACACCGCTGCCAGCGCTTCGCCAACGTGTGGCGCTCAGCTGGATGAGTGCTCCGCTGTTCTCGGAGAGGTCGGCCGTGCGAAGAGGTCCCAGTCGCAGCCTGCCGGTGATTCCCAATTCCTTGCGGAGGGCTTGCTCGTCCATCCAGCGTGGCGCACCTCGCCCCAGCGCCCCTTCCTCTTCGAGCCGTGCTCCGAGCTCCCTGGCGCCGGTAGGGTCGACACCCGCCTTCACCAGCGCGCGGACGACCGCGGCGCTCCCTCCGCGGCGAACGTCTCCGAGGATGGAGACGAGAAGAGCAAAGGGGAGGCCCCGTATCTCCATCAGCGCCCTGCGGGTCTGAAGGATGGAGCTCCCCCTCGCCATTTCGAGGAGCACGACACCTGATTGAACGCCCATGTCGTGCCCGGGACGCCGCTACTTCGAAATGTGGGAAATGCTGGACACGTTGGTTTCAAAGGCCTTGAGCGCGGATACCTTCAGAACGCGCACCGTGACCTTGAGAGTCTTTGCACGCTTCGTACGAGCAGGCTTCTTCATGTTCGGCCTCCCTTGGTGAGCAAGAAGTGTCTCTTCAAGCCAGACTCCGAGTCAACGACATGACAGGGCACTTCCGGCCGTGATGGGAATTGCCGTGGCCCACACAGGAGATGGGCCTACCTGTCAGAGCGCAACACCAGGAGTTCTGACAATCCATTTCCGTGTCGAGCTGACCTCAAGTCAGTCCGCATCCGCGCAGCCCTCAACCAGGCGCTACGTCGCTTCGGATTCCGCATGTTCGGGCACCACCGCCTTGAGTGACTGGCTTCCGGCGCTGCTTCCACGAAACAAACCCTCGATGAACACGGGACGATATGTCCGCGCCGGGCCCTTCGTTCTGAGAGGGCCAGCCCCTTCCCATTCAGGGGGCGTGTCACATCCCGTCTCGAGTGCACATGAAGGGCCCCGAATGTCCAAGCTCGGTCTTTCGTTCATCGTCTTGTTCGCATGCACGTCCGCATTCGCATCCCCACCTCCGCGGATTGAAACTGAAGCGGAATCGCTCGCGTCAACACCGACACCGTTCGCGGTGCTACGTGAGTTCGTGACCGAAGACATCTATCACTACCGATTCGACATTCGTGTCGGCACCGCACCAAACGCCATCGTGCGGGTCCATCGCGTCGTCCGAGAGCGTGCGCCGTGGCGGCCACGGTCGCCTGCCCACGCGATCATGTTGCTTCACGGAGACTTCGCCAACTTCGTCACGAACTTCTTGCCGACACTCGGCATTCCCGCGTCATCGGCGCCGGGGCTCGCTCCGTACCTGGCGGCCCGAGACATCGACGTCTGGGGCGTTGACCGTCGCTGGACGCTGCCCTCCGCCAACGGAGACATCTCCGACCTGGGCGAGATGGGCGTTGCCCAGGAGCTCGGAGACATCACCGTCGCGCTCACCTTCGCACGGGCGGCACGGCTCAGCGGCGACCGTGACAAGGGCCGAATCGTGCTCGGCGGATTCTCGCATGGCGGCGAGCTGGCCTACGCGTATGCCGCCGCCAACGGCCGCCACGTGTCGGCGGTCGCCGTGCTCGACGCCTACTACGACATCGCGCCCGAGCACGCGGAACTGCGCGAGCTGGCGTGCGCCAATGCCGCCGCGGGACGTGAGGCGCTTGCGCAAGGCGTGACCGACTCCGACAACAGCTTCTTCATCACGTTGGGCGAGCTGGCCCGGAGCGCGCCCCAGGCGCAGTCTCCCGTGTTTTCGAGCTACACCAACCGCGGTGCACTGCTCGCGATGAATGGCCTGGCCTACCTTCTCGCGCCGTACACGCCGCTGTACCACTTGAGCGCGCCCATCCTCGACGCCAACGGCGACGTCACGGCATTGCGCGAGTCGCCCGAGGACAGCGTGAGCGCGTGGTTCGCCAGCGCGCCGCCGCACCAGTCGCTGCGTGAGACCGTGGAACTCGACGAAATCTGGTGCGGGACGACACCCAGGCCCGAGCTCTTGAACATCCGCGTCCCGTTGTTCTACCTCGGTGCCGCTGGCGCATTCGGTGACTACGGGCTGTACTCGACGACCCGGGTGTCATCGACGGATGTCACGGCGCTCGTCGTCCGCCGCTTCGGTCCGGAGCGAGTGGCCGAGGACTTCGGCCATGGTGACCTCTTGTACGCGGCGGATGCACCGACGCTCGCGTGGCAACCGCTCGCGACGTGGTTGCTGAGCCATTGAGGAGGAGCATCTCCGTACCAAGAGGCCGCAAGAAGAAGGCGCTCGGCTCGCGCGCGTGGCAGTGGGAGCCCTTCGCATCGGACGAAGGGCTCCATCACCTGAAGTGCCGTTGGGCTTACGGCCCGTCCAGCACGGCCAACATGCGCGGCAGCACGTCGAAGAACGCGTAGTTCCAGCAACTGAAGTTGTGCCCGCCGTCACAACCGAAGGGCTTCTGGCCCGGCGCGGGGCGGCCATACATCTCGTAGTGGTGCGGCACGCCCGCGGCATTCAGCGCATGGTGGAACCGGTCCGTGGACGCCCCCGGGACGCGTTCGAGCACATCCCCATCCCAGATGCCCGACCCCGCATACAAGGCGACGGCCACGCCCCGCAGAGACGCCGCACGCGGAATGGGGTTGTTCATGTTCCAGGCCTGGTCGAAGGGCCAGAAGGGAGAGCCGAACGCCCCATCCGGGTTCTGCAGCCACCGCGTCCCCTCCTCCGTGATGGTGGCGCGGATGGCGGCGTCACCCAGGTCCAGGGCCCCCGAGAAACTGGCCGCATAGGCAAACAGGTCGGGGCGCCGCGCGGCGTAGCTGATGGCCCCGAAACCGCCCATGGACAGCCCCGCGATAGCACGGCCCCGCTTGTACGCCAGCGTGCGAAGGTTCTGGTCCACCCACGGAATGAGCTGGTTGAGGTGGAACTCCTCCCACGCCTGATTCACCCCACGAGGGAAGACCCAGTTCGTGTACCAACCGACCTTGCCGCCATCCGGCATGATGGTGATGACGGGCATGTTCTCGGTAATCGCATACGCCGCACCGAACTCCACCCACTGAGCCGAGTTCGCGCCTCCTCCCCCGTGCAACAGGTAGACCGCGGGGTATCGCACGCCCGGGTTGTTGTAATACCCCGTCGGCAGGAGCACCCGAACGTGGTGGCGAGGGTCATAGACCGCGTGAGGTGCGATCAGCGGCGTGGAGATTTCCACGTCGATGAGCCGATCCGTGATGTGCCGCACCGCATGAACCGTGATGCCATGCCCCGAATAGAAGTTTGGCGCGAGCGAGGCATCGGATGCCTCCGCGTCACCTGGTACTCCGAGGAACAGGGCGAATAACAAGACTCCCACGAGTCTGCGTGCGGCACGGACGGGAGACTCGAATCGTTCAAGAGCGGTGCTGGAAACAAAGACGTCCTGGGGCAGCAATCTGCGCATCCTCTGACCTCGGAGAGTAGGTGGGCCGACAACGGCTCTTCATTCGCCAATGACAGGTGCGACGCTAGGGGGCGTATCTGGCCATGGCAACGCACACGTTGGAGCGACCGTGTCATTCCCTCGCAAGGGCCGCTGAGGCTGTGTCTTTTCCGCGACTGTGGACGAGAGCTGTCCATTAATTGCATTCCGTGGCGACTCGCTTCACCCCGGAAGGCCCCCACCCTCGAATGATGGAGACCTCGAATGGGACACAGCTGCGCCCTCACCCCAATCGCCCTCCCCCACGCAACTCCGTGAGCAGATGGAGGATAATTCGCACAAAGGCATGAAGGAACGCACCTCATGCCCCAGACCAGGGGGGGTCTACATCATGGGTACCATCACGAGGGTAACGACGACGTTGTTGAAGCAAGGCGCACGAGGAGTGTCCCGCTCCGGCGGCCACCGGGCACCCACCCGCGTGCTGCCACAAGTCGCCCATCACTCCACCAAGGCACCAAGCCCGTCTCAAATTGCGAGCGAGACGCGGGCGCGGAACAACAGCCTGGACCTGATGAGCGACATCATGGATGCAATGGATCGCCGTGATGGCGGCAACAACGCGGCCACGCCTCGTATCAAGCCGGATGTTCCGCTGTCGCGCCGTGAGAACTTCGCGTTCGACGCCATCCAACCAGGGTACGGAACGTCGAAGTCCGCCATCGACAAGCACGGCAAGCTCCAGCCCGCGGGCGACAGCGTCACCACCAGCGCCTCCGACCACGTCGATGGCGAAAAGTCCATCAAGGCGAAGACGCCGTACACGTCCTTCAGCGGTCCGCCGGTGGGCGTGGACGGCACGGCCACGGGGCCCCTGGTCGACAACCCGCTCTACGGCAAGGACCGCATCGTCACCAACCCGGCCAAGGACCCCAAGAGCGGTGTGGTGCTCGACCAGTTCGACATCCAGCGCGACCTCCGGACGAGCACCAGGCCCGGCTTCGACGAGACCGCGGTGCTGCGCTCCGAGCCACGTCCGCAGCCGCTCTGGCAGCCCACACCCGAAGAGCGCGCCATCATGCCCCAAGTCGGTGTGGACCCCGAGAAGCCCTCGTTCACGTTTCGCGAACGCGCGATGGTGAACTCGGCGCGGGACAAGGAGTACCTGGTCAAGGGCACCATCCACGAGTTCGACTTCTTCCAGGGCCAACCAGACGGCTCGCTCAAGCCCCTCTCCAAGCAAGACGTGATTGACGAAGCCAGGAAGAAGTCCTGAGCCACCGCGCATCGTCCCATCACCGTGCCAGACGAACCCCGACCCTCGCGGCGCCGTGTTGCACCGCGAGGGCGGTGAGCCCGCCAGCTCATGATGTCATTCAGCGAGCGGCAGCGTCGGTCCAGGCTACCCCATGACGCAGACGCCCGACGAGCAGGTCTTCGCCGCCGGACAGACAACGCCGCAGGCGCCGCAGTTGTGCACGTCCGACGACACATCCACGCACTGCGCGCCACACTGCACCCGGGGAGCCGGACAGGAGCCGCCCACGCACTCATAGCCACCCGGCGTGTTGACGCACACCTGGCTGGGATTGCATGCGGCAGTCCCGTTCGAGCACTCGTCGATGTCACTGCACGTCCAACCATTTCCCCAGTAGCCCGGCCTGCAGGTGCAGGTGTAGCTCCCCGGCGTGTTCGTGCAAATCGCATTCACCGAGCACTGCGCAGTGCCATTCGTGCATTCATTGACGTCCGTACAGACACTGGGCTGCATGCCATTGCAGGTGTACCCCGGCTCCACCCGGCAGGTGCTGCTGCAGCCATCCGACGAAACCCGGTTGCCGTCGTCACACTGCTCTCCATTGCTGATACGGCCATCGCCACACACGGCGCTCACACCGCCGCCCGTATCCTCCACCGCGTCCAAGCCGAACAACGAGGCAACCCCACTGCGCAGCCTCACGTAGCGATACGGCGTGGAGTTGCTGAATGGCACCAGCGTGGAGTGGGTCCCGAGCCCCAGGTCCAGCAGGTTCGCCTGTCCCGTGCTGATGAGGCTCATGTCCCCACGAAGGAATTCCACCTGGGCGATGACCGCCAGCGAAAGGCCCTGGTAGTAGACGCGCAGCGGCCCTGTGCCCTCTTCCCCCAGGCCCATGTCCAGAACCATGGAACCGCCCAGGAGCCCCAGGAACGTCGCGGCGTTCCCATCCGGTGCGCCCACGGCGTTGTTCGGATTGAGGACGGCGATGACACCGCTGTGGATGACTGCGTCGGCATGACGGTCACTGGCCATCGCCGACACCGAGTCCGATGACGACTCGCCGTCCACCGGTGCCTCTTCGGAAACAACGGATTCGTCCTCCAACTCAGAACCGCACGCGCTCATCATGCCGAACGCCAGGGCCGCACTCAGCATTCGCCACATGGGGGCCACTCGACTGACCTTCATTGTCTTGCTCCAATCCGCTTGGACTTGGGGATGGCGGTCCGACGTGAGGACTGTCACGCCGGATAACCGCCACAACAATGAACGCACGAATTCCTTTTTCAGCTTTAAAGGCACGCACTTCGAATCCAGAACGCGTGTGCCATTGGACAGCTTTTTCTCCGGGTATCGCCGCGTCGACCGCAAGGCGACACCCACCCTGGACACGAAGGCTGCGACTCCTGTCCCAGCACAGGCAGCCTTCTCGATTCTCGGGAGTAAAGAGAAAAGACAGCAGCGGCGCGCCCCCTCAATCCGAGCCACGAAGTTGCACGCGCCTACCCACGACGCCTCCGCGCCCACGCCAGTGGGGCGTTGATGGCCCGCACCATTCGCCTATCGTATACTTGGGGGAAACGCATCACCCTTTCCCGAGGCCCCATGCGACTGTCACTGATGAGCCTGCTCTGCCTTCTGGTCTCCGCTGGCTGCGGAGACGATACGTCCCAGCTACCGAATTCCTCGCTCGCGGCCTGCTCCTTCACCGACGCGTGCGCGAACGCCGACGAGGAGTGCTACGTCAGCCAGGTCTGTGGCCCGCCCGCCCCTGACGAAGAGCTCTACTGCCAGGCGGAGAAGGGCGACCGCCAGTGTCACCGCCGCTGCCAGGACGATGGCGCCTGCGGTCCCGGCGAGACCTGCAGGGCAGTCGAATGGGTCAAGCGAACAGACATGCTGACCACGACCACCCTTTGCTTCAAGTAGCCGTCGCAAGCATCCCAGGGCCAATGTCGGTACCGCCCCCAGCTCCCCACCGGTGCAGGGTCCGCAGGGAGCCCGGGGCCTGGGCCGCCACCCGCACGCTCAATCCCAACCGCGGAGCTGGACGCGGACCCGCCGCACGAGCAGTTCCCACTCCTGACGCTTCAACGTCGTCAGGACGCGCCCGCCAATGAGTGTGAGCCCGGTGAGCGTCATCACCAGGAAGCCGATGCGGTGGTCCCTCAGCCCAGCGTCGAGCAGCGTGGCCGCGACGTCCAGCGTGAGGAACAGGGTCCCCAACGCCAGGTAGGCGCGAATCTGGAACACCATGCCCGCCACCACGCCGAGCAGACACACCCCGCCGAAGACGAGCGCATACGTGCCGTCGGGAGACTGACCCACCTGGACCGCGATGCGCGCCGCCGCGGGCACATACAGCAACAAGCCCCCGAGGATTCGCACCGTGTTGCGCGCGGCGTGCGGCAGGCTCTCCGCGAAGAGCTGGCCCAGCATCAACAACAGCAAACCCATGGGCGCCAGGTAGATTTCCAAACCCTCCAGGCCAAAGGCCAGCGCGGAGATGAGCAGCGCGAAGTTGCACGCGGCCGCGGCGAACGCACCGAACAGCCGGCTGCGCTCCACCGCGCCCAGCGTCGCGTACAGGAGCCCGGAGCCCCCCGCGAGCAGTGCCGCCTCCTGCGTCGCCTCGCCTGGCAGCACCAGCGCCATGCCCACGGGCAGCAGTGCCGCGAAGCGCCGGGTGGCCGCTTCCACGGGCTGTACGCCCGCCCGCCGGGCCAACACCGTCACGCCTACCAGGATGAAGCCCAGGGCCAGCGCGAAGAATGCGTCGTGCTCGGCGCGCAGGCCCGGCGCATACAGATTGCGCACCAGGGCGTAGACCCCGACCACCGCTGTCTGCACGAAGTAGACATGCCGGCCGGTGTGCTGGCTCCAGGCGCAGTGCAGCGCCACCAACACCAGGATGCCAATGGAGGCGATGGCCAGCGGAAGAGCGCCGTCGGAGGCGGAGCCCCCCACCGCCAGGCCCGCGAGCATCAGCCCACTCACCACGAACCCTGTGTCGCGCCCCCATGACAGGCCGCCCGCGACGTCCGGCCGGCGCCTCCGCACCCACTCCTGTGCGGCATGGAGGGCCAGCACGCCCACGGAGGCGGCCAGGGACAGGGCCGCGCCATGGAGGATGAAGAGCGCGCCATAACGCAGCCACGGGCCGACCAGACTCGCGCGAATCGAAAGGAAGGCCATGAGTGAGGCGACAAAAGTGCCTCCCACCCCCCAGGCCCCCAGCGTCGCGACGAGCGAGGCGAGCGTGCCCTTCCACTGGAAAGCCGCCACGAGCACCGACGCGGCGACGAGCGCCAGGGTCACAGGCAACGCGGGAGAGACCATCCAGCTCCCGCCCATGCTCAGCAGCATCTCCCCCAGGAGGTTGAGCGCGGCGAGCGTCGACGACGGCGTTCCATTCGTGGCCAACGCGTACACGAGCGCTGCGAACAAATAGATGGCGCTGGCCTGGTGGATGCGCATGCGAGCGGCGCTCTCGGACAAGCCCCTGCGCCGGACGATCCACGGCCCCAGCGTCACCACCGCCAGCCCCACCAGCGCGAGCACCGGGCCGGGCCACACCTCGAAGATGTCCTCACGGTGCGCCAACGCGTGGACCAGCAGGAGGATGCTCGCGCCAAGCACACCGCGCCCCTGCGCCCTGGCCCCTCCGAGGAACAGCACCAGACCGGTGATGCAGACCAGTCCTGCCGCCGTGAGCCCGGGCTGGAAGAGGGCCGCGACGAAGACCACGCCCACACTGATGACCGAATGGCGCTGCAACAGGCGCTGGAAGGAATTCGGCAGCCCCCGGAGCGAGGCAACGGCATAGACGAGCCCCACGGCGGCGATGCCCGCGAAAGCCCGCTGCCACAGCAGGAACACCGTGTCTCCTGGTGCGAGCCACGCGTCCTTATCGAGCCAGTGCAGGGACTCGGCGCCGATGCGCACCCACCTGCCTTCGGACGACCACGCGTGCGTGAGCCTGGGCCCGAGCAGCGACTGCCTCGCGGCCCAGAGCGCCGCACCCGGCAGCCCGAGCCAGAGCCCCACGCTCGCGAGCCGCACCGAGCGCGCGGACACCGAGAGCAGCAATACCAACACCGCGGGCCCCAGCAACATCAAGGGCGGAATGAGAGCCAGCGCCCGGGACGGCCGGGGCAGGCCGACGAGGAGCGCGCCTTTCAGGAGCACAGATGCCAGGACCGCCACACCGAGATGGGGAACCCAGTGGTAGAGCTTGCCGTGACGAGGCTTCTCCAGAAGTCCGGCGACCCAGGGCCCGAAGCGCCGTGTCGCCAGCGCGACGCCCCAGAGCGCGATGCCGATGAGCGAGGTCCGCAGAGCGGCGACGTCCGGCGGCGACGGCCGGCCCGCTCGGTTGAGCAGAGCGGTGAGCGCGATGAGCGCGCCCAGCGACGCGAGCGTCACCACCGAACCGCGCAGGTGCCATGCCTCGAATCCGCGCGACACGAAGGCCACCAGCACGACCAGGAGGAGCAGACCAGCCGCGAGCAGGCACGTGGCGCGCTCGGCATCCGTGGGCCTGGCCAACCACCCGGCCAGCGTGAGCGTAGCCATGACCGTCTGCACCAGCGCCGCCGTGGCGAAACCATCCGTGAAGAGCGGAAACCCCCGCGCACCGAGCGGCAGCCTGAAGAGGTCGAACATCCTCCGGCCCTCGTGCCCGGCAGCGGAGTCCGCGGCATCCAGCGGAGCGCGGCCGCGCAGCGCGGAGAAGGCCGCGAAGCCGAGCGCCAATGACGCGGCGACCAGGGCGGAGCGCGGGGATGCGAAGTCGGAGACGGTGCCCATCACCTGGGAGACCGCGAGCGCGAGCCCCGCGGCTGCGAGGAACCCGACGAACCTGCTGCCATCCCGCCGGACACGCAGCAGCAACCAGGCCGTGACCACGGCCGTGGGAAGCGCGGAGAGCACACTGGCTGACAGCCGTGTGGCTGACACAAGCAGGTCCGGAGCGCTCGGAGAGGAATCCACGGCCAGGAGGACTCCCGCCGCGGCCAGGCTGAGGGCGAGGTCATCCAGGGGCAGCAGTCCATCCCTTCGCGACACAGGCTGCGCCCACGCGCCCTGCACGAGCCCCGCGACACCGTAGAGTCCACTCACGAGCGCGAAGACCGCCAGCCGGCCCCAGCTTCCCTCCAACGCCGGGGTCCCCTCGGCGAAGGCGAGCACACCGAAGACAAGGCCCACGCCACCCAGGTAGTGCAGGCCCCGCCAGCGCCAGCCGCCGGCAAGGTGCGCGGCCCCAGCGATGACCAGCCCCGTCAGCACCTGGGGCCACGGCGAGGCGGCGCTGCCCACCTGGCGCACCAGGGGCATTGCCACCAACGACCCTAGGAGGGTCCAGGCGAGCAGGCGGATACGCAGTCCCGGAAAGGCACTCCAACGCGCCAGGAGCATCAAGCCCGCGGTCGCCACCGTGCCGCCGAATACCCACCAGCCCGGCTCCGTCGGCGCCTGCGTGCGAGCGAACAAGGCCCCAGCGAGGAGCGTCGTCATCACCATGAGGTGGACCAGGGCCCGCCGCCGTGGCTCCAGCAGGAAGAAGACACCCGCCGCGATGAGTGGCGCGAGCGCCGAGGCCAAGTCGACCTGGAAGTCCCCTCCGGGCTCACTGGAGAACGCGCCCAGCGCGCCCACGACCGCGCCACTGGCGAGCACCGCGTAGGCCACAATCTCCAGCACCGGACTCACACGCGGATGGGCCTCGCGCGCGGCGTCGGTGGTCGCGGCCACGGCGATGACGGTGGCCAGGGCCTGGGCCCACAGCGTGAGGCCCGCGAACAAGGCGCTGCCTGGCTCCAGAGCGTCGAAGCCCGACGGTGCGCTCGCCACACAGAAGACGGCGAGCCACAGCGCGCCATAGAGCGCGGCGCTCGCGCCGACGAGCGCCGTGTTTCCCTCCGTCGCCTTCCGTGCGCGCCATACCGTGGCGGCCAGGGCCATGACACCCACGGAGGCACAGAGCGTGCGCGGCCAGGGCGCGTCCTCGAGCGCCATCAGCGGAAGCCCCGCGAGCAGGGAGGGCAGGAGCGCCAACCCCAGGGTCGCGGCGGAGGTGCCATGCAGCAGTCGCCCCGCCGACCTCAGCGGCACCAAGCCCAGCGCGGCGGCGCCAAGCGCCACCGCGGCACCGAACCCAGGTGACAGGGCGAACAGCGACGACAGCGCGATGAAGGCGACGGGGAGCAACGCGAGGCCAATGCCCGCGAGCACGCGGCCGACCGGCATGGAGCGCCGGGAGAGGAACACACCGAGCCCGATGAAGGCCGCGTGGTACCCCCACAGGGCGCCCGTGACGAGGAGCTGACGCGGAACGCCGCCGAGTGCCTGCCAGGCCTCGCGCACACCCATGAGCGAGCCGCCCAGCACCAGCATCGCGCCCAGGAACCACCAGATGAACTCCTGGAACCGGGGCGCGCTCTCCGGCCGTGCATCGAGCGCAACGACGGCCTCGAGCCCTCCACTGAGCGGACCTGATGTACCCCTGTCGAAGAACGTCTGCCCGGAATCCAGCGCCGCACCCAGGTCGTCATCCCCCGCGTCCGAGTCAGGCCGGAGCCCTCGACGCTTGCGCGCTTTCTGCTCCCGCTCCGCCTTCGCGGCGTCGTCCAACGAGCGCGCGAGCGCAGCGCCCCAGCCCCACAGCCGCCATGCTCCCCCGTTGCGAAGCGAGGTCGCGACACCATCGGCCCAGGCTTCCGCGCGAGTCGCCGCGTCCGTGGGAGGGACAGCGACCGCTTCGAAGGAGTCCTGGGCGGGGGCCTGCTCACCCGCCTCTGCCTTCGGCGTTTCGGGGTGACGGTCGTCCGCGCCAGGCACGAGGGACTCGGCGAGCTGGGTCGCGGTGACGACGTCGATGAGCGCGCTGGCCTGCCAGCCTTCGATGTGACGGCGCAGGGTCTCCCTGACGAGTGCGTCGAGATTCGGCTCGGTGGCGGGCACGAGCGGGGCACCGCACTCCTGACACATGGCCCCCAAGGCCACGTCACGGAGCCGAGCGCAGGCTTGGCAGATCATGATGCGACAGCATAGCCCCAGTCCCGCGAGGCCTGCTTGACGCACGTCGAAACCGAGGCTGTCTCACTTCCGCGGAAAGTGGCCCATCACCTCGTCCCTCGCGGCGACAGGCGGTGCCGCGAGGGACCAGGTCCCATCAGCGCATGACGCCCTCTACGGACCACCGGGGTACGTGAAGGACACGACGTACGCCGGATGGTCCGGGGAGCACTCGGCACCCAGGTCGGCGCTGGTGGCGACGCTCCAGACAATCAGGTCCGGCTGCCCGAGCCGCCTCACCGTGACGGTGTACGAGACGGGATTCTCCGCGCTGGGCGGCGGAGAGAAACCCGCCGCCTTGAAACAGACGTCGTACTGACCAGCCGGCGGGGGTGCACCGGCGTTCCAGATGACCCGCTCCGGCCCCCACCCGGCTGACGCAATCCGGTCCAGCGTCCCATAGTCCGTTTCAACGCCGGGCCCCCGGTTGCCGCCGTGGATGAGCTTCCCCGAGGGAGTCCGGACGACGAGGTCCCCATCGCCCACGCGCGCCCACGACGTGGCGATTTGCAGCTTGATGCCATCCGCCACACAAGCGCTCGCCGAGCAGGTCTGCCCAGCGTCACAAACATTTCCACAGGCGCCGCAGTTGGACGCATCCGACGACACATCCACACACTGCGAGCCGCACTGCACCGTGGGCGACTGGCAGGCACCGGCCACGCAGGTGTAGGCACCGGGCGTGTTCACACACAGCTCGCCCACCTGGCACACGGCCGTCCCATTCGCGCACTCGTCGATGTCGCCGCACGTCCAGCCATTGCCCGAGTAGCCCGGCCTGCACGTGCAACTGTAGCTCCCCGGCGTGTTCGTACAGGTTGCATTCACCGAGCACTGGGAGGTGCCATTCGCACATTCGTTGACGTCAGTGCAGACACTGGGCTGCGTGTCGGAGCAGGAGTAGCCCGGCTCCACCTGGCAGCTGGCGCCGCAGCCATCTCCCGATACCAGGTTGCCATCATCACACTGCTCCTCCGTATCCACCTGGCCATTGCCGCAGAAGGAACCCCCTCCAAAGCCCATGTCCTCCACGGCATCCACGCTGTACAGCGCGGCCAGCCCACCGCGCAGCCGCACGTACCGGTAGGGCGTCGCGCTGCTGAAAGGCACCAGCGCGGAGTGCGTCCCGAGGCCCAGGTCCAGGAGGGTCGCCTGCCCCGTGCTGATGAGGCTCATGTCCTCCCGAAGGAAGTCCACCTGGGCAATCACCGACAGCGACAGCCCCCGGTAGTAGATGCGCAGGGGGCCCGTGCCCGCCTCCCCCGCGCCCATGTCCAGCAGCAGCGAGCCCCCCAGGAGGCTCAAGAAGCTCGCGACATTCCCATCAGGCGCACCCACCGCGTTTCCCGGATTGATGACGGCGATGACACCACTCTGGACGACCAGGTTGGCGTATGGGTCAGGCGCCAACCCCGACACCTTCGAGGACGACCCGACCTCTGTCAAAGTCTCTCCGGCAACCAGGGATTCCTCCTCCAGCTGAGGCCCACACGCGGCCAACATTCCGAACGCCAAGGCCATGCGCATCCATCGCCACTCGCGGGCAACTCGACGGACATCCATTATCTGCTCCATTCCACGTGAATTGGGGGATGGCGGCACGGCACGAAGACAATCACAACGAAGCGCCGCCAATCCATAGCTAGGCACGAGGCCCTGGCCTGGCCTCAAACACATGCGCGCTGACGTCGAGACACGCACGCCATTGGACAGCATTTTCGCGCGACGGCTTCGCGACGAACGCCATGCGACATCCCTCCTGGCCATGAGGGCCGGCACCGTCATGCCAGCGGGAGAGACTCCTCTCAATTCTTGGAAGTGAAGAGGCCAATCCTGGGAGCGACTCCATGGATGCCATCCTTGATGAACACACCGCGGCGATGCGTGTTCAAATGCGTGTCCGACATGAGCGACCTCACCCGTCGAGCACGCTGACACATGCCTCGCGAACCTCCCGCCGTCCTCCCCGTCTCTCTGTCGTTGCTCCGGCATGCGAACCCGTGGGCGCTGCTCCTCGTGAAGGAGGAGGGCTACCCGCTCGCCACCGCCGCCCTCCTCTCCGAACGCTACGCCTTGAAGAGCGATGAGAAGCCCTTCGTGCGAGAGCTCCTCGGCCGCAAACGGAACCTGTGGGTCTTCCGCTGTGACCAGCGTCGCTTCGCGGGAGACTTCGTCGTCGTGGACATGGCGGAGCCCCGGCCCGCTCGACGCCGGGTGGTGGTGCTCGACCTGAAAATGGGGGCGCCCCTCGTCCTCGGAGGTGGAGGAGCCGGCATGCAGCTCACCCACGCGCAGGACGCGGTGGACGGTGTCGCGGCGCGCAAGGGGCTCATCGCACCAGGCACGCCCTACGTACTGGCCACGGGTGGAAAGGACGCCATGCTCGCGTACCTGGGTGCGTAAGAATTTCAGTCGCGACTGAGCGTCGCCACTTTCATCGGCGGACCCGAACCTTCCACAAGTCTGCTACTTCGAGCTTTTCAACGGACTCAAGGCGCCATGCATTGACGCTGCGGGACAGGGCCTCAGGAGAACGCCTGCAGCGAGGGACGGTTCGTGCTGGTGATTCGCGAATCCCGGAATGAACAAGCCAGGAGCGAAGGCTCGTAGAACAGTGTCCCTCGCATCTCATCCTCCGATGCGACACTCCCCCACGAGAAGCGGCGGGGTGTCGTTCCCCGCCACGCGGATTTCTCAACAGCCTGCTATCAAGGGCAACCTCCGCAGGTTCGGCCGGGCCGATATTGATGTCTGGTGCGCGCCCAGTCCCGGTTTCCTCGCGCCAGTGCAACGACCCAGCGCGAAGCAAATCTGGCACTCACCTGAAAGGCTGGGTCAGCTCTCGCCGCCACCGCAATGCGTCATCCAACGATGCAATCTATTTCAACCCACCGGGTGTCAAAAACACACCATTTACATCAAGTAAAAACCCCCATACACACCGCGCGTCTCCAATTCGGAGACAACTCGCAATGAGGGGGAAGTCATGAAGAAGTTCAATACGTTGGGAGTTGTGGGTCTGCTGTCTCTGGCTGCCGTTGGCTGCGGTGGGGAGTACACGCCGGAGGACGAGCAGGCCATGCAGCAGCCTGAGCTGAGCGATGTGGAGCAGGCCATGGAGTCCGCGTGGATTGACGCGGGTCAGACGCGCGATTTCTCGACCTGGCTGTTCGGCGTGACGCCGTTCTCCATCCAGAACGTCGGTACCGCCCCCACGTCGTATTACGCGTACTGCGGGAGCAACAACATCTCCGGTACCGTCAACGTCGGCCAGACGCACAGCAACCTGAACCTCAACTGCGCGTGGCCCGGGGCGCGGCTCTACGTGAGCAACACGAGCGGCACCGTCGGCACCCACAAGCTCTACGTCTGGACCTGGTAGCGCGCTGTTTCGGGAGCCCGCCATCCGGGTGGCGCAACGGGGGGAACTCTCTGCAGGGGGTTCCCCTTTTTCAGGGTCGCTCGCCCCTTGACTGAACGTGCTTTCAGGCCCACGGTGGGCGTATGAAGGCGCGTCCCATCGACAATCCGCCCAACCCCTGGGCGAGCACCGCGGTGGAGTACCTGGACGAAATCCCGCCGTCCAAGCTGGAGGTCTTCGAGGACCACAGCCGGCAGGTGCTGTCGCACAACGACAGCCCGGACGTGGGGTTCAGCTGGAGCGTCAACCCGTACCGGGGCTGCCTCCACGCCTGCGCGTACTGCTACGCGCGGCCCACGCACCAGTACCTGGACATGGGCGCGGGCACCGACTTCGAGACGAAGCTGGTGGTGAAGCCCCGGGCGCCGGAGCTGCTCCGCGAGGCCTTCGAGAAACCCTCCTGGAAGGGTGAAACCGTCGTCTTCAGCGGCGTCACCGACTGCTACCAGCCGCTGGAGGCCTCCTTGCGGCTGACGCGAGGCTGCCTGGAAGTCTGCGCCGAGTACCGCAACCCGGTGGGCATCATCACCAAGGGCGTGCTCGTCGAACGGGACCTGGACGTCCTCCAACGGCTGGCCCGAGACGCGCGCCTGTGGGTCAGCATCAGCCTCCCCTTCCACAACGCGGAGCTGGCCCGGGCCATGGAGCCCTATGCCGCCTCCCCCATGCGCCGGCTGCTGACCATCCGCCGGCTCACCGAGGCGGGCATCGACGTGGCGGTGTCGGTGGCACCCATCATCCCGGGCCTCAATGACGAGGACATCCACCGCGTGCTGGCCGCGGCACGTGAAGCTGGCGCCACCCGCGCGCACCACATCCTGGTGCGGCTGCCCGGCCCGGTGAAGGACGTCTTCGCGGAACGGCTGCGCGCGAAGCTGCCCCTGCGCGCGGAACGGGTGCTCCACCGCATCCGGGAAACCCGCGGCGGGGCGCTCAACGACAGCCGCTTCAAGCACCGCATGCGCGGTGACGGCCTCTACGCGGAGACCATCCACCGCCTCTTCCACACGGCGGCGCGCAAGGTGGGCATCCGCGCCTCCTACATCACCGAGGACGCCCCGGACACCTTCCGGCGCCCGGAGCGCAAGCCGCCGCCCACGCCGCAGCTCAGCCTCTTCTGAGCGCGCACGCGGGCGGCGGGCGTCATTTCCGGATGGCTTGGACGATGGTGATGAGGATGACGGAGCCCACCGTCGCCACCAGCAGTGACCAGAGGTTGAAGCCCGTCACCCCGGTGCCGCCCATCAGACTGAAAACCCAGCCGCCAATCATGGCCCCGACGATGCCGGTGGCGATGTTGGCGAACATGCCCATGCGGGCGTTGGTGCCCTTGATGATGCTGGCCAGCCAGCCCGCGATGCCACCCAGCACCAACCACGTACAGATTCCCATGACGACCTCCTTCGTGTCCTCCGGTTGCTATCAGACCTCCCGCCCTCGCGCAGCGGCCGGCCGTCCTCCAAATGTACGCGCGAGCCACGGACGCATTGCATCCGGCCCCTGAAACGACGACGCCCCGTGCCTCGCTCGGAGACACGGGGCATCCACGCCGCACGTGGCGCGCACCGGCGTCACTCAGTCCTTGCCGAGCATCCCGTCACGCAGGCTGCCATCCACCGGGCTCTTGCCCACGAAGACGGAGAAGAGCGCGTCGGAGAAGTCCTTGCCCTCGACGGAGATCTCCTTGCCCGTCTTGCTGGACACCTGCGTGCCCTGGCCGGGGATGTACGTGAGGATGAGCTCGTCACCCTTCTTCACGTCCGGGATGGCCGCGTTGAAGGTGTCCAGCTTGGGCTGGAGCTCCGGCAGCTTGGAGCCCGCGTTCTTCTTGAAGCCGTCGCCAATAGCATCGACGATGGTCTTCTTGTCCAGGTCCCGCAGCATGTACATGCGCACGCGCTTGATCTGGTCCGAGCTGATGATGGCGGCGCCATCCTTGGACGGCGTCTCCAGGTAGAGCCCCGCCGTGTAGACCTTGAACACCAGCTTGCTGCGCAGGCCCACGCCGTTGAGCTTCAGCTCCTTGCCGGCAACGGACGCGGTCTCCGGGTACTTCACCCCCGCGACCTCCTTGGCGAAGGCCGGAGCGGCGAACATCAGGGACAGCACGACGGCGGTCAGCGTGGCTTTCATGAATCCTCCGGGTGTGGGTAATCCGTGCGGTTGGACGCAGCCTACCCGCGCGTCTTCACGAAGTGGTCCATGAAGGCGGCCAGTGTGCGCACATTCTCCACGCTCACCGCGTTGTACATCGAAACGCGGATTCCTCCGGCCGTCCGGTGCCCCTTGAGGCCCACCATTCCTTGCTGCTTCGCGTCAGCGACGAAGGCCGCATCCAACGCTTCGGTGGGCAACTGGAAGACAGCGTTCATCACTGAACGGGACTCGCGCTCCACCGGCGCGCGGTAGAACTCCGGGTTCCGGTCCACGGCCCCGTAGAGCAACGCCGCTTTCTCCCGGTTCCACTGCTCCAACTGCGCGAGCCCTCCCACCGACTGAATCCAGGCCAGGACGTTGCGCACCAGGTAGATGGCCAGGGTAGGCGGCGTGTTGTAGAGCGAGTTGTTCTCCGCGTGGGTGGTGTAGCGGAAGATCTTCGGAATGTCCGTCCGGCCCCGCGCGATGAACGCCTTGTCAGCCACCACCAGCGTCACGCCGGAGGGCCCCAGGTTCTTCTGCGCGCCCGCGTAGATGAGGCTGAAGCGGCTGACATCGAAGCCCTTCCACAGGAAGTCCGAACTCATGTCCGCCACCAACGGCACGTTCCCCACGTCCGGGAAGGTGTGCCACTGGGTGCCGAAGATGGTGTTGTTGCTCGTCAGGTGGACATACGCCGCGTTCGATTCGAGGCGCAGCTCATCCTGGCGGGGCACCCGCGTGTAGCGCTTGTCCGGCCGCGCCGTGCTCACCGCGACGCGCGGCGCGCCGTAGTACTTCGCCTCGTCGAAGGCCTTCTCGCTCCACACGCCCGTCATGAGGTAGTCCGCGCTGGCGCCGGGCCGCAGGAAGTTCATCGGCACCTGGGCGAACTGCTGGGAGGCGCCGCCGGTGAGGAACAGGACCTGGTGGGTGTCGGGAATCCCCAGCAGCCGGGTCAACAGGGAGATGGCTTCGTCGTGGACCCCCTCGTAGTCCCGCCCCCGGTGGCTGTGCTCCATCACCGACATGCCGGAGCCCTGGAAGTCAATCAGTTCGTCCCGAGCCCGCTCGAGGGCCGGTAGTGGCAATCCGGCCGGGCCGGCATTGAAGTTGATGACGCGCATGTCAGTGTCCCTTCTTGAAATGAACGGCCGCGGCGACATTCTTCCCCCCAGCGCCCCCCCGGGTGCCAGCGAGAAGAAGGTTGCCCGCTTGCTTCCATGGAGACGGTAGCGTCCACCGGCCCTGTGGCCGGCGGGCCTTTACGAGGGTCTGGAGGACAGGTGGGTGCGTCGGAGGGACTGACGGATTGGGTGCGGCGGGCAGCGCATGGGGAGGCGTCTGCCTATAGCGAAATCTACCGGCGCACACGCCCCCTCGTGGCGCGGCTGGTGGGCGGTTTCGCCCAGCTGGACTCGGATGAGGTGGAGGACGTCATCCAGGAGACCTTCGTCCGGGCGTTCCGGGCGCTCCCGAGGCTGAAGGAGCCGGGGGCCTTCGAGTCATGGCTGCTGTCCATTGCCCGAAACCGGGCCCGGACGCGGCTGGAGCGGAAGTCCAGTACCCGGCGGCTGGAGGAGGACGTGGCGGACCCGGAACCGGAACCGGTCCCCCACATTCCCGAGGCGCTGCAACTGGAGCGTGACATCGAGGTGGTGCGGCGACTCATCGCGGAGCTGCCCGAGGGCGAGGAGAAACGGACGGTGCACCTCTTCTACGTGGAGGGTGAGCTGTCCGCGCGGGAGATTGCGGAGAAGCTGGGCGTGGGAAAAAGCGCGGTGACGATGCGGCTGGAGCGGTTCCGGTCTCGAATCAAGCGCGAGCTGCTGCGGCGAGTCCTCGCCGGCCGGTGGGAGTGAGTGTTCATGAAACACCTGAACGATGGCGCACTGCGCGCCCTTTCCCGCCGAGAGCCCGAGGCCGTGGCGTACTTCGCCACGCACCTGGCACACCCCTGTGAGACGTGCGAGGCGTTCCTCGCCACGCACCCGGGCCCGGGCCTGCTCGACGGCCAGGTGGACTCGCTGCTGCTGGGGCTCGCTCCGACGGGCGCGTCCGCCCCGCCCCTGGATGACGTGGGTCTGGCGCGCGTGCGGCGCGCGCTGCGAGCCCATCGGCCCGCGGCCGGGCACTGGGGCCTGGTCGCCGGAGGACTTGCCGCGTGCCTGCTGGCGGTGGTGTTGCTACCCCGCATGCGGACGGCGGACCCGGCCGGCCAGGAAGGCTCCGCGGCGGAATGGACGGGTGAGAAGGGACGCCTGGCACGCATCGCCCTGGAGCTGTCGGTGGTGGCACGCGACAGCGCGGGAGTCCTGCGGCGTCTGGACCCGGGCAGCTCGGTGGAGGATTCGGAGGTGTTGCTCCTGCGCTACCACGCCACCGAGGCGGGCACCGCCCTGCTCTTCGAGCAACGGCAGGGCGCGGCGCCGGAGCTGCTGGGCCACTTTCCCCTGGCCGCGGGCACCCACGACCTGCAGGGGCCGCAGGGGCTCGCGGGCGTGAGCCTCGCGGGAGAGGAAGGCCCGGTGACGCTGTGGCTGGTGGGCTCCACCGGTGCGCCGCCTGAGGCCGAGACGGTCAGTGAAATGTTGGAGGGACGAAACGAGGCAGCCCCCCAGGGGCAGGACCCACTGGCCATCATCCGGTTCGACGTGAGCGTGCGAAGCAGCCAGAATCGTCCTTGAACGGTTCCACGTGAGGCGACTCCTTCCCATCCTGCTGGCCTGCCTGGCCGCGTGCGCGACGCCCTCCTCCTCCGGGGAGAAGGGCGGACTGGTCCCGCTGAAGCTCGATGAGGCGTCGCTGTCCAGCGCCTACAAGCCGCGCCGGATGGCCCTGCTGGTGGGCATCGCCTCGTTCGACGACCCGCGCTGGAAGGGGCTGCGCTACACCGTCAAGGACGCCCATGACCTGGGCGCCGCGCTGAAGGACCCCGCGCGCGGCGGGTTCGACCAGGTGCGCATGCTCACCCGCCGCGAGGAGACGACGCGCGAGGCCATCCTCGCGGCGCTCCGGCAGCTCAAGAAAGAGGCGAGCCGGCCCGACGACGTGGTGGTCGTCTACTTCTCCGCGCACGGTACGCTGGCGCGCGACGCGAAGGGCGAGCTGCGGCGCTACCTGGTCACCCGCGACGCGGCCTACCGGGACATCCCCCAGACGGCGCTGAGCATGGACACGCTGAAGGAGGAGTTCGACGGGCTCGCCAGCCGGCGCCGCATGCTGGTGCTGGCCACCTGCCACAGCGGCAGCGGCAAGTCCTTGCTGCCCAAGGAATTGAAGGCGGAGCTGGAGGGCATCAAGTCCGGCTTCTACGCCCGGCCGCTGGAGGAGTCGTCGCGCGCGTCCATGGTCTTCGCCGCCTGCGACTGGGGCGAGACGGCGCGCGAGGACGAGAGCCTGCGCAACGACATCTACACCCACTTCCTCATCGACGGCTTGAGCGGCGCGGCGGACCGCAATGGTGATGGCGCCGTCACTGCCACCGAGGCCCATGACCACGCACGCCGCCGCACCTTCGCCTTCACCGAGGGGCGGCAGCGGCCGTCGGCGGAAATCATGGAAGTGGGCGCGGACCCCGTGGTGCTCTCCGGCAGCATCACCCGGACGGGCCGCCCCGAGCTGTTCTCCTACAACCCGCGCCTGGATGGCTTCACGCTCAAGGTGGACGGCGAGGAGCGCACGGACCTGCCCGGCGGCGCGGCGGTGGCGCCCGGCAAGCGGACGGTGGAGCTGACCAAGGGCGACGCCGTCCTCATGCGCCGCGACGTGGAGGTGGGCCAGGGGGACCGGCTCCCCCTGGAGCGACTGATGGCGGAGGCCTTCCCGCGGCGCTCGCTGTCGCTGCTGGGCGGCATGTTCAGCTTCGCGGATGCCCGCAGCCGCGCGGAGCTGCTGCCCATGTCCCCCGAAGTCGCCCTGTCATTGCGGCTGGAGGACCAGCCGCTTCAGGACTTCGGACTGCTCTTCGACGTGGCCTTCAGCACCGGCGACCGGGCCCTTCAGCTGACGCCGGGCAGCGAGGTGCCCTTCCGCTACACCACCCTCTCCGCGGGAGTGGCCCTTCCCTACCTGTGGCGCTGGGAGCGGCTGACGTTGTTCGCGGGGCCGCGTGTGGCCGGCCTGCACCTCAGGCGGTCCTTTGACATAGAGGCCGCCGTCAACGGGCAGCGGTTCTTTACCGTCAGCCCCGGCGTGGTGGGCGGCATCGTGTGGCGGGTGGGTGAGCGGCTGGAGCTGATGACACAGGCCCAGTTCATGCTGACGTATGTCGTTGTGGATGGGCAGGGGCAGGCCGTGGGTTTCACGGGTGGCTGGGCCGGCGCGGGATATCGATTCTGATGCGCTCGACGATTCACATCGCGGTAGCCACCCTCGTGGCCTGCTGCGCCGCGGGCTGCGGCAACCTGGAGAACGCCCCCTTCCGGGTGGGCACCGTGCATGGGCAGCTCACGGAGAGCGACCCTGCGGTAGCCATGGTGTCGCTGGTGGGCCAACCCGGCGTGAGCAGCCCTGTCGACGCGGACGGGCGCTTCACCCTGGAAGACGTCCCCACGGGGATGGCGGAGCTCTTCATCATCGCCACGACCGAAAAGGCCGCCCGCGTCCAGGTGCGGGTATTGGGAGGCCAGTCCGTCCAGGTGCAACCGGTGGCGCCCACGTCCGCGGGCTTCCTCGACTTGCACGTGAAGACGACCAACGGCTTCCGGCTGACCGCGGCGGAGGCGTCCGTGGAGGGCACGCCCTTCCAGCGGCTGCTGCTGGACGCGAAGGGGCGGCTGCGCGTGGGGCCCCTTCCGGACGGCTGCTACACGGTGACGGTGACGGCCCTGGGCTTTCCAGCCACCCAGGTGCAGGACTGCGCGGGCCCGGGCGAGAAGAAGGAGCTCAAGGTCGACCTGGTGGTGGACGAGTCGCTCCTCGAACAGGGCTGCCAAGAGATTGGCTGCGAGGAAGGCCTGGTGTGCGCGCCGAACAAGAAGTGCCTGGAGTGCTTCGGCAACTCGCACTGCGGCGAGGGATTGACCTGCAAGGGCAACCGCTGCGAGGGCCCCGGTCCCCTGTGCGCGCCCTGCACGGGCGACTGGCAATGCGCCGCTGGGACGTACTGCGAGGTGCTCCCCGAAGGAAGCGCCGCGTGCGCCACCCGGTGCGGCGGCGACGATGACGCTCCCCCCTCCGTCCAGGCGCTGCCGGACGACGTTGGGTCGGCCCAGTGCGCGCCGGGCTTCACCTGCCAGTCCGGGCGGTGCCTGCCCGATGCCGCGAACTTCGCGGGCTGCCATGCCCTGCGGCGGATGGACGCGCCCTGCACCGACGACGCGAGCTGCCACGAACTGGGACTGCTCGAAGGGCGCTGTGTCAGCGGGGCCTGCACGGCGCCCTGCGCAACGGACCTCGACTGCCCGGGCAGCCGGCGGTGCGTGGATTCATCGGCGGGCCGCGTCTGCCAGGCCGGGACGTGACCCCGTGGCGAGCCAAGGCCCCCCTCGGCTCCGCCTCGTGCTGGTCCCGCTGGTCGCCGCCACGTTGTGGGGCTGTGAGCCAGCCCCCCGCCCTCCGCCAACGACTCACAACACGCCTCCCCGGCTCGAAGTCAGCCCCACCCTGGACATCATCCCGCTGCGCGTGGGCCAGGCCGTGGAGTTCGCGGCCACCGTCGAGGATGCGGAGGAAGGCGCGGCGTTGGGCGCCAACGTGCTGTGGGTGTCCTCCGTCGAAGGGCAACGGGCCCGCGGCGCGCGCGCCACGCTCGCCTTCCACGAACCCGGAGCGCAGCGGCTGACCGCCTCGGTGGTGGACGCCGGTGGACTGGCCGCGAGCGCGTCACTCCACCTGAACGTCCTCGCGCGGGGTGCTCCCGTGGCCACCGTGCTGCGCCCCGCGCCGGGCAGCACCTTCAACCTCGGCGAGGAGCTGGGCCTGGAGTGCATGGCGTTGACGGAGCGTGGCGTGCGGCTCCAGGGGCGCGCGGTGCAGTGGACGTCCGCGCTGTCCGGGCCGCTGCCTGCCGGCGACGTGGTTCGGGCGACCTTGTCCGTGGCCGGCGAGGACACCCTCCGCTGCACCGCGGTGGACTCCGCCACGAAGGTCTCCGCCACCGCCGACGTGCGCGTCACCGTCCGCGCCACGCGGGCCCCCAGCGTGCGCATCCTCCGGCCCGAGCCCACGGAGATCTTCGTGAAGCAAGGCGAGGCCCCGCCCCACGGCGCCTCCGTCCGCTTCGCGGCCACCGCCCAGGACTTCCACGCCGAGGGAGGCGCGGGCAACCTCGACGACGCGGTGGAGTGGAGCCTGGCCCCCTCGGGGCATCCGCTGGGCCGAGGCCCGGCCCTGACCCACGCCTTCACCACGCCCGGCGTCTACACGGTGAGGGCGCGGGTGGTGGATGGGCGCGGCAACACCGCCTCGGACAGCGTGCGGGTGCGGCTGGTCACCAACCTTCCGCCCCGGTGCGAGCTGGAGCTCCCCACGACCGAGAATCCACGCGTGCTCGTGGGCGTCCCCAGCCAGCTGCGGGCCCGCTGCGTGGACCCGGAGACGGAGCAACCGGCGGAGCCCATCTGGACTACCAGCGCCGAGCCCACGCCCCTGGGCACGGGTGAAGCCGTCAGCGCCGTGCTGTCCGTGGCCGGTGCGCAGGTGTTGGCCGCGTGCGCCGTGGACCCAGAGGACACCGCGTTGCGCGGCTGCGTGGAACGACCGGTGCGCGCCATCATCAACACGCCGCCCACGGGCTGCGCCATCCAGGCACCGCTTCCGAACGCGGTGGTGAACGCGGGTGTGCCGCTGGCGCTCACGGGTTTGGCGTCGGACGCGGAGGATGCGCGGACGGGCCTGCGCTACACGTGGGTGTCCTCGCGGGACGGCGCACTGGCCCAGGGTCCGAGCACGCACACCGTCCGCCTGTCCACGCCCGGCCCCCACGTGCTGACGCTCACCGCGACGGACCCGTGGGGACTGGCCTGCGCGGCGGCCGTGGCAGTCACCGTGAACGGCGCGCCCGACGTGCGGGTGGAGAGCGTGATGCAAGGACTGCTGGATTGCGGCAGAGGCCCATGCCAGGAGGGGCAACCCGTGGTCCTCACCGGCTTCGCGAGGCCCGCGGTCCCCCAGGGCCACATCGCGGAGCTGGCGTGGCTGGACAACCTGGCGGGGAGCCTCGTGGCGGTCGCGCTGCCGCTGCCCACCGCCACCCTCGCCTTCCCCCTCGCCGGTCGCCATACGACGGTGCTGGCCGCCACCGACCAGGACGGCCCCGTGAGCCGCGCGGCGACGTCCTTCACGGTGCTGCCGCTGGGACGCGCGCGGTTGATGGAGGACGTCCCGGACGCGCAGCGGCCCGTGGTGGCCCTGGCGCTCACCCCGGACGGGCTCCGCTACGCGGATGGCACTTCTCCCCGGGTGTATGCGGAGCGCGCGTCCACGACGGTGCTGGACGTGAACGCCCCGGCCCTGTCGCTCCATGCGTTTCAAGGTGGCAACGTGCTCTTCGTGGGCACTGACGGCGGCGGCGTGCTCCGGTGCGTCCAGCGCACCTGCACCCGGCACACGGGCGCCATGCTGGGGGCCACGGGCGCGGCGGTGACCGCGGTGGCCGCATGGGAATCCCCGGACGTGCTGCTGCTGGGCACCCGCCGGGGCCTGGTCCTCACACGCGCGAGCGACCCCGCCTCCGGAGGACGCGCGGGCACCGTGGGAGGCCGCCGCCTGCTGGAGGGACGCGAGGTGCGCCAGCTCGCCATCTCCCCGGACTCCAGCCCGGAACGCGTGACGGCCTGGGCGGCCACGTCGGGCGGCCTCGCGGAAATCACCTTCTGGGCGGACGACGACTTCGAGCCCGGGCTCGCCGAAGTCTCGGTGCGGCTTCACGCTCCGCCGGCCATCCCCGATGACGACGTCCTCTCCGTGGCCGTGGGGCCGGAGGGCCAGGTGTTCGCCGGCACGAGGAAGGGCTTCAGCGCGCTGGGACAACCCGGTCCCGCGCTGCGCGACGCGCCCTGGAGACTGCAGGACGAGGAGATTCGCACGCTCCTCTTCGAACGGCAGGCCGTGGACGCGCGCACCCGGGACATCCTCTGGGCCGGCACGAAGAACGGGCTGGTGCGTTATGACGTGTCAGCAGACATCGCCACCCACTTCGGAACGGAAGAGGGCTTGCCGGACCCGGACGTGAGCGCCCTGATGGTGGCTCCGGGAGGACCGCGCTACGTGGGCACGGCGCGGGGCCTGGTGACGTACCCCTGGCACTGAGCGCCCAGACAGCGCGGGCACTTCATCCCCCGTCGCTGTCATCCGGGAGGAGCACCAGTCCGTCGCGGCCGAAGCGCGTCACCGTCGCGCGCAGGTCGGCTTCCGCCATGCCCGTGGCCGCCACCACGTCCGCCAGGGCCAGCCCTTCCACCGCCATCTTCAACACCAGCAGTGCCGGTGGCGTGGCGGCCATGTAGAGCGTCTTCAACTGCTCCGGGTGGCGCCACAGCAGCGCCAGCTCCGCGCCTGCCTCCGGTGACGTCGCGGCGCCTCGGGCCCGCACGTACGCGCAGAGGTGGAAGTCGTGCTCCAGCACCACCAGGGTGGGATTGGCCGTCAGCCGCTCCACGCGCTCGGGCGATGGCTCCAGGGACGCGAACACCGCGAAGTCGGTCCACTCGAAGCGGGCCAGTGCGGGCACGAAGGGCGCCAGCCCCCGCGAGGCCGCCGCGTCCGCGAGGAACGCGGGAAAGCCTTCACACAGGTGGTTGAGCTCATGGTGCCGAGCCGGCCGTGTCCGCGTGAAGGCCACCACCAGGCCGTCCCATGCGTCCTGCCCCAGGGCCTGGCGCGTCAGCGGAAAGACCTTGTCCAGCGCGGAGCGCACATGGCCGAGCACGAAGCCGCCGTAGAGCGACACCCGCTCGCGCGGCGCCTCCCACCCCGGGTGCCTCGCGTACAGCGCGGCCAGCGACTCCGGGCCGGGCTCGGCGAGGTAGTCCCCCATGCTGTCGAAGAAGTCGCGCAGGGACGGCTTCATGGGCCGGCGACCTCCCGCAGCGATGCGCGCGCAATGTCCGCCTCGTCCAACACCGCGTCCAGGGAAGGAAGGTCCTGGTCCCACTCGATGAGCGTCGCCACCGGCCCGGTGCGCGAAAGCACGTAGCGGTAGAGCGACCACACGTCGTCGCAGACGCGGTCGCCATGCGTGTCGACGATGACGTCCGGGTAGCAGGTGTGGCCGGCCAGGTGAATCTGCACCACGCGCTCCAGCGGCAGGGCATCCACGAAGGCCCGCGCGTCGTAGCCATGGTTGCGCGCGTTGACGTAGACGTTGTTCACGTCCAGCAGCAGCCCACAGTCCGCCTGCTCCACGACGCGGCGGAGGAAGTCCGCTTCCCGCAACGTGCCGCCGGGCATCCGCGCGTAGTAGCTGGGATTCTCCAGCAGGAAGGGACGGCCCACCCGGTCCATCACCTCGCGCACGCGGGGCACCACGTGCTCGACAGCGGCCTCGCTGAACGGCAGCGGCAGCAAGTCGTGCAGGTACACACCGTCCAGCCGCGAAAAGCAGAGGTGGTCGGAGAAGAAGGGCGCCTCCACCCGCTTCACCAGCGCCGCCAGTCCCCGGACATAGTCGTCGTCCAGCGCGTCCGGGCCGCCGATGTTCAACCCCACGCCGTGGGGCAACACGGGCCACCGCTCCGCGCATGCGTCCAACGCGCGCTGCGAGCGCCCACCCAATGACAGGAAGTTCTCCGGGATGATCTCCACCCAGTCGAGCGTCCGTTCGGTGCGCGGCAGCTCCGCATAGAAGCTCCTGCGCAGCCCGATGCCCGCGCCCAGCGGCTTCAGCCCATGTCGCTGTGCGTACGTCACCACGGCAGAAGCCCTCTCGAAACATGGGAAACAACCCGGGCGGCGGTGGTGCTGCTCAACCGCCCGGCAGCGAGGGCCCGGCCTTCACCAGGCCCTCGGGACTTCCGTCCGGCGGAACTACTCCTTCTTCTGGCCGCCGCAGGAGCCGGAGCCGCACGAGCCGGCGCCACAGCTTCCCTCGGCGCCCTTCTCCTCGGTCGCGGCCGGAGCGGCCTCCTGCGACTCCGTGGCGCCGCTGCTCTCCGCGCCAGTCTCTTCGGCCGTGGCGGGCTCCATCTCCGCCGACTTCTTGGTCGCACAACCCGTGGCCAGCGCGGCCAGGGACAGGGTGCCGACAACCGCTGCAAGCGCCTTGACGTTCATGGATGAGACTTCCTTTCGGTACTGCGTGGGGGGTGTTGTGTGGAGGTCGCGGTTGCATTCAGGGTGTTTCGCCGTGGCTGCGCCGACCGACCACCGAATCACGCAACAGACTGTCTCGAGCAGGTACCAGCGAGACGCCGTTGGGTCCTTCCTGGACACCCAGCGCTTCTAGCAGACCGGCCTGCTCCGCAAAAGCAGGCCGCGGCAAGTGCCGCTCCAGCAGAGCATTGAACAGCGGCTGTCCCGCGACGGCATCCACCGCGGCACCGAATGCCCCGAAGGTCGAGGAACTGCCGCGAGCCGCGAGCAACTCCAGCACGTCATCCAGCCCGCGCATGTTTCCAGTGATACGGCGCAATTCCACATCCAGATGCAACGCGAAGAGCGCTCCCGTCCAATAGACAGCGAGCGAGAAGCTGTCTTGAGACACGGCCTCCTGCATGGTTCGCGTGTCATTGCCCTCGAGCCCCCGAGCGAAGCCGCCCAGCAGCTCCTCCCAGGCGCGCCGCGAGTCCTGCCGTCCGGAGCGCGCACGCGCGACCTCCGTGTAGTAGGTGGCCAGCCCCTCCGACAGCCACGGCACGCGGGGCACGAAGACAGGATGGGTCAGGTGCAGCATCTCGTGGACGGCCACCCAGTCCCGCGCGAAGTCCTCCGGCCGCGCCTCCTGCCCCACGCTGATGGAGATGCTGGGCGGCGAACTCCAGCGCACCATGCCGAAGACGCTGGGCCCGTGGTGCCCGGGCGCGGGGATGACCCGCACGGTGATGCGCGGATGCGGGAAGGCGCGCCGCACGGTGCGGACCTCCTCCGCGGCCTTGCCCAACCAGGTGCAGACGGCCGCGTCGCTCAGGTGCGTGAAGTGTCCCAGGATGGCCACGTCCAGCACCGCGTCCGGCAGGCGCACCTGGCACCGGCGGCCGCCGAAGCCGTGGAAGCCCGAGTCCACCAGGTCCTCGCCGCGCAGCCGGTACACGCCATTCTCCCCGGGCTGCCACGGCAGCAATGCATCGGTGCCCACCAGCGACAGCTCCACGCGGAGGCCCGGCTTCACCACCCGCGGCCGGATGAGGTAAGCGCGGCCCGCGACGTGCCGCGCATCGCCGTCTCCGGAGCCCTGGAAGAAGTCCGGGCCGCGCTCGCGAATGGAGGCGTCCAGCGCGTAGCGGTAGCGCAAGAAGCGCGTCCCCCGTGGCAGCACGACGCGGCCCTCCTGGACGGGCAATGTCTGGACGCCCCCATCCTCCCGGTGCGCGGACACCGTCGTCACGGCGCCCGGCTGGCTGAAGAGGAACTCGCGCGGCGTGCCTCGCACCAGCACCACCTCCACGTCCACCGCGTGCTCGGGCTCGCGCACGTAGGTGAGGTTGTAGCGCAGCGCCGCCACATCCTCCCTGGGGTGGTGGCGCAGCGGCGCCTGACACGACATCAACGACAGGCCGAGCAGGATGACGGCGGCGGCTCGGGCACGCATGCGCAGCGGCGCCCTGCTCCACCTTCGCGGCCCTCCATGCCCACCGTCCATACGCGGCGAAGGTTCGCCCATGACGCGCCGGAGGTGAATCGCCCCCTGGCAGCGTGCGCCCCGCTCAGCCCCACGTTCGATCGCACCCGAGCCCCGGACTGTTCTTGTAAACCGGCGTTTCTTCCTTTACCGCAGCGCGTCCCGCCCATGCCGCAGTGCAGCAGTAAATGCTTGACAAGGCGCTGTAGAGAGCGCGACGACAGGTTCCCCACACGCCCAAAAGGGCTGTGATTTCATGAGGTTCAGGGTAGAAGGCACCCCGGCTCCGACCGCGGTCCAGCCGGTCCGTCGCAGGGCCGACAGGGGTCCTCGTGGATGAAAAGGATCATTGCAAATCGGTAAATCGATTTGCAGAGTGGGTAAAGAGCCCGAGGCGCGCGCGGCCATTCGCGATCGCCGGAGGCGTCAACGCACCCGGCCATGAACGACAACGCACTGAACGCCAACGTGGGCCTGAAGCTTCGGGGACTGCGCCTTGCACGGAACATCAAGCAGGCGGACGCAGCCAAGGACCTGGGCGTTTCCCCCGCGTACCTGAACCTCATCGAGAAGGGTAAGCGGGTGATGCCCTTCCCCCTGCTCTGGAAGGCCCTGCGCTACTTCGACCAGGACCCCGAGCAGTTCATGTCCACGCTGGGCGAAGGCCGCGTGGACGAAGCGCTCGCGAAGCTGCTGGACGAGCCGCTCCTCAAGAGCCTCGACATCGACCCGGAGTCGCTCCAGTCCCTCTCCGCGGAGCCGAAGCTCGCGGGCACGGTGGCGGCGCTCTTCAACCTCTACAAGAACACCCGCACGCAGTTGGAGAACGTGCTGGCACAGCTCAACGTCGAGGAGCGCACGCGCACCCAGGGCGGCCCGGGCAACGGCACTTCGCCCGGTGTGCGCTTCGACTACTCGCCCTTCGACGAGGTCAGCGACTTCCTGGAGAAGCACCGCAACTACTTCCCGGAGCTGGAAGAGCAGGCGGACGCGCTGCGCCGCGACGTGCGCCTGGAGCGGCAGATCACCAGCGGTCAGCTCATCCGGCTCCTGGAGGAGCGCTTCGGCTACCGCGTCCTCTTCGACGACCCGTCCCCCTCCGGCTCATCCGTGGTGCGGCGGTTGGACCCGGAGGAGCGGACGCTGACGCTGTCGCCCTTCCTCACCGAACAGCCGCTGAAGTTCCAGATTGCCGCGTCCATTGGCCTGCTGGTGATGGACCGCGAGAAGCTGCTGGAGCGCGTGCTGGACGCGGGCCGCATGCGCCACGGCGAGACGCAGCGGCTCATCAAGGTGAACCTGGCCAACTACTTCGCCGGCGCGCTGATGCTGCCCTACGGGGACTTCTTCAAGGAGGTCCAGCGCACGCGCTACGACGTGGAGCTGCTGTCGAGCATCTTCGGCTCCACCTACGAGACGGTGGCCCACCGCCTGTGCAACCTGTCGGACCCGAAGCGCCCCGGGCTTCCGTTCCACTTCCTGCGCGCGGACATCGCCGGCAACATCTCCAAGCGCTACAGCGGCACCGGCATCCGCTTCGCCTCTGGCGGCGGCAGCTGCGCCAAGTGGGCCGTGCACCTGGCCTTCCTCAACCCGTCCCAGCTGACGCGGCAGTACTCCATCATGCCGGACGGCACCGCCTATTTCTGCTTCGCCAAGGTGCAGCTCCAGCCGATTGAGGGCTCCATCGTCAAGGGCACCGCGTACTCCATCGGCCTGGGCACCCACGCGGAGAACGCCAAGTACCTGGCCTACGGCCTGCCCACGACGGACCTGCGCAAGGACGCCATTCCGTCCGGCATCTCCTGCCGCTTCTGCGAGCGCACCGACTGCAACCAGCGCGCGGCGGCCAGCTACCGTTTCGCCTTCGCCTTCGACGAGTACACGAAGAAGGACTGCTTCTTCTCCCCCATCCTCGTCCACGAAAAGGCCGACAAGGTGGAGAAGGACCGGCACCCCAGCGCCCATTCCCTGGCCGTGGCCGCCAACGGGACTGACGGGAGCGAGAAGGACGATTCGTTGGACAAGACCTCCCGCCGCCGCAAGGGTGGCGACGCCTGAGGCCCCCCATGCACCACCCGCCCGAAGACACCCAACGCACCCACATCCTCGACGCCATCCAGAAGCAGAAGAACGCGCTGGCGCCGCTGCGCATCACCGGCTCGCCCACCGAGGTGGGACAGGGTCTGGTGAACCTGGCCGAGCTGCACGGTCTGCTGGAGGACCACGCCGCCAGCCGGCAATTCTACGAAGAGGCGCTCGAGAAGTTCCAAGAGGCCAAGTACAAGCCCGGCCAGGCGCAGGCCCTGATGGGGCTGGGCGTGGTGAAGGCGAACTTCGAGGATCACCGCGGCGCCATCGAGCAGATTGCCCGCGCCGCCATGCTCTTCAACGAGTCCAAGGACCGTGAGGGCGAGGCCCTGGCCCGCGCCTGCATCGGCGAGTCCCTGCGCTCGCTGGGCCAGCCAGAGGCCGCCGAGGAGAAATACCAGGAGGCGCTCATCCTCCTGCGCCAGACGCGAAACACGGAGCGGGTGGCGCGGCTGCTCATCGACATCGGCGACATCCGCATGGAGAAGGGCGACTACGAGCCCGCGCGCAAGCGCTTCCTGGAGGCCGTGCCGCTGCTGGAGCAAGGTGATGATCCGGAGGCGCTCGCGCTGGGCCACCTGCTGCTGGGCGAGTCCGAGGGGCTTCTTGGCAACCACGAAGGTGCGCGCCCGCACCTGCTCCGCGCGGTGGAGCTGTACCAGGAGGTGCACGACCACGCGTATGAGGCCCGCGCCCGCTGGGACTTGGGCCTGTCCTGCTACTACCAGCAGGACTTCGCGGCGGCCCGCAAGCAGTTCGAGACGCTGATTCCCCTCTACGGGGATCTGGGTCAGACGGGCGAAGTGGCCAAGGTCCAGAACATCCTGGCCCACTTCACCGCGCGCGGCGTGTGAGCGCTCCTCCCTGACACCGGGGAGAGCGCCGTCACACGCGCTCTTCCTAGGCTTGGATGCCGGTGCCCACCGCGATGGCGAGCAGCCCCAGCACGCCCGCGGCCATCACCATGTAGCGCCACTCACCCCGCAGGCCCAGCAGCGTGCCCGCCACCGCGAGCCGCGCCACGGGCGTCACCAACAGCAGTGACGCGGCGCCCTTTCGCAATAAGTCGATGGCGACGTGCACGCGCTCGGATTGGGGCATGGCCTCCAGCCCCAGCGACAGGACGAACATTCCGCCGCTGACCACCGCGCCGGCGCGCAGCACCCGTGCGATCCACCGGTCGCCCACCACCGCGCGCTCACGGTGATGATGCCGCACCTGCTCCGCCGCCCCCCCGTCCGGTTGCGCCATGGGCGCCCCGTCCATGGGGGGCGTCAGCGACGCGGCCCCTCCCGTGACTGCCACGTTGCGCGCGACGGCGGGATGCTCCGCTGTCACCGCCGACACGGAAGCACATGCCGCGCGTGCTTCCTCCGGTTCACTCACTTCAGGATGCTCGGCCACAATCCCTCCCCTCCCTTCCACAGCATCTGTCCCGCGACCACCAGCAACACCACCGCGAACAAACGCTTGAGCACCGCCGTGGGCACCCTCGGCATCAGCCGACTGCCCACATATGCGCCTCCCAGGACACCCACCACCAACGGTGACACCAGCGCCAGTTTCAGATGGCCCCTCAACGCGTACGCGGCAACGCTCGCGGCGCCCGTGACGCCAATCATCAGGTTGCTCGTCGCGCTGGCCACCTTGAACGGCACGTGCATGCCGTACGCCATCAGCGGCACCTTGAGCGGTCCTCCGCCCACCCCCAACAGCGAGGACAGGCCACCGGCCACGAAGGAGCCGGAGATGCCCAGCGGGTAGTTGGCGGGCGCGTAGTCGTCCATCGCGGCGGGCTCCTGGCGCGGCGAACGCAGCAGCAACATCTGCAGCGCCACGTAGAGCGTGAAGAGCCCGAACACCACCGCCACCATCGCCGGCGCCACCATGGCGGCCACCATGCCGCCAGCGATGGCGCCCAGCACCGTCGCCAGCTCCAGCGACAGCCCCAGGCGGATGTCACTCAGGTGTTTGTGCACATAGCCCGCGGCGGCGGAGCACGAGCTGGCCACCACGCACATGAGGCTCGCGGGGATGGCTTGCTCCAAGGGAATGTCGAACCCCAGCACCAGCGCGGGCACCAGGACGATTCCGCCTCCGATGCCGAGCATCGCGCCCAAGGTACCCGCGAGTGCGCCCACCGCGATGAGGAGTAGGACCGTCATTCCTCTTCGAGGATAGGAGCGGCCTCGCGCTTCGGACAGCGCCATTCCCCGAGGGGAATCGGGCTCGCCAGGACGCCTGCTCTGCGGGTGTCACGCCGCCCGTGCGCCCAGCGTCCCTTCGGGGAAGGCCTCCAGGAAGCGGGCTCGCGTACGGGGCGTGAAGGTGCCCCTCGCCATGTAGCCGTGCAACCGACGCAGGACGCCACGCGCCGTCTCCAGCGTGCCTTCCACCTCCGCGGCGAAGTCGAACGTGTCGTTGCGGTACAGCTCCTGGAACGACAGCCGCGCATACGCTGGCAACGCGCGCGCCCGGCCCATGGGACTTGAAAGGAAGAGACCGGAGACGTACAGGCCGCGCACCCAGCCATCGACCTCCGACTTGCTGGGCGCCTGGCCCACACGCTCCTGGGAGGACAAACGGACCAGCTCGTAGAGGCCGCCGCCAATGCCCCGCCAGGGGAAGCCCAGGCTCTTCACCACCTGACACTTCTCCCGCACCCGCGGCGTGCCGAGCAGCTCCATGCCGTGCAGCTCGCGCAGATAGAAGAGCGTCTGCGCCCATTCGATGTCGCGGTGCGCCTCCAGGGCACGCTCACCGCGGCGGCGGTGTCGCACCACCAACCTGTCCACCACCGGATACAGACGGCGGTCCAGGCACAGGTGCGTGAAGTAACCCGCGAGCACCGCGAGGCCGGGCTCGGTGCCCACCAACGCGCCGGAGGCCACCAGCTCCGCCATCTTCAGCCCGAAGCCCACCGGAGCGCGCTCGTGGTACAGCCGCGCGAAGTGCGGCAGCTCCCGTTCGGGCAGGAAGGCGGCGAGCCCGCCCCGGATGCCTTCGCACAACGGGAGGTCTGGCAGCGCCGCGCCGAAGCGCGCATACGGCAGGTCCTCCGACAGCGCACGCACCCAATCCGCCGGCAGCTCGCCCGGGTTGGCGGCCATCCGTTCAATGGCGGTCAGATGCATCAGCAGCGTGGGCATTCCCCACACTGCTACCCAGTGCAACGAAGCAATGCAATGCTCGAATGAAATCCAACGCTTTGCGTGTAACAGGGCGGGCGTTACAGTCCGCGCCCTTTCTACCCGCCCAAGCCTTTTCACTGTTCAGGAGTTCCACGGCCCATGAACTTCAGCTTCGTCTCCGGCGATGCCACACGGACGAGCGGCGACCTGCTCGTCATTCCCCTCTTCGAGGGCGAGCTGGGAGACAGCGCCCCGTCCTCCCTCTCCTCGGCGGACGGCGCCCTGGAAGGACGCCTGCGCGGCGCCGCCACCCAGGAGGGCTTCAAGGGACGCGCGGACCAGAGCCTGGTGATGCACACCCTGGGGCGCACGGCGCCCGAGCGCGTGCTGCTGCTGGGCCTGGGAAACCGCGCCCGCTTCCACCCGGAAGTGCTGCGGCTGGCCGCCGGCCGCGCCGCGAAGACGGCGCAGCGGCTCAAGGTCACCTCGGTGGCGTTCGCCTTGCCGGCCACCGAGTCCGCGCAGGACGCGGTGCGCGCCGTGGTGGAAGGCGTGGCGCTGGGCGTCTACCGCTTCGACAAGTACAAGTCCTCCGCGCGCGAGGAGAAGAAGGGCGCCGCGAAGCTGGGCAAGGTGTTCCTGGTGCTCCCCGAGGGCACGGAGCGCACGCGCGAGTTCGATGACGCGCTGACGCTGGCGCAGCGCGTCGCGGAGGCGACCAACTGGGCCCGTGACCTCGTCAACGAGCCGCCCAACGCGGTGACGCCCACGGTGCTGGCCGAGGCCGCGCGTCAGGCCGCGAAGGAAGGCGGGCTGAAGGCCACCATCGGCGGCCGCCGCGACATCGAGAAGCTCGACATGGGCATGTTCCTCGGTGTCACCGCGGGGAGCACCGAGGAGCCTCGCCTCATCCACCTGGCGTACACGCCCAAGAACGCGCGTGACGCCAAGCAGCCGCCGCTGGCGCTGGTGGGCAAGGCCGTCACCTTCGACTCGGGCGGACTGTCGCTCAAGCCGACGGACGGCATGGTGGACATGAAGACGGACATGGCGGGCTCGGCCGCGGTGCTGGGCGCCATGAAGGTCATCGCCGCGCTCAAGCCGCCCTTCCCCGTGCACGCCTTCATCGGCGCGTGCGAGAACATGCCGGCCGGCAACGCCTACAAGCCGGGTGACATCCTCACCTCGCGCCTGGGCAAGACGGTGGAGATCACCAACACGGACGCGGAAGGCCGCCTGGTGCTGGGCGACATCCTGACGTGGGCCACCGAGCACAAGCCGGCCGCCATCATCGACCTGGCCACGCTCACGGGCGCCTGCGTCGTCGCGCTGGGCAACTACATCGTCGGCGCCTTCGGCGACCACGAGGAGACGGTGACGCAGGTGCTCCAGGCCGCGCGCACCGCGGGCGAGGAGATGTGGCGCATGCCCATCAGCGACATGCAGAAGGACGCCCTGCGCTCCGAGGTCGCCGACATGAAGAACTCCGGCGAGCGCTGGGGTGGCTCCATCAACGCCGCCATCTTCCTCCGCGAGTTCGTGGGCGAGACGCCGTGGGTGCACCTGGACATCGCGGGTCCGGCGAGCAGCCCCAAGGAGCGTGGCTACCTGAGCAAGGGTGGCACCGGCGTGGGCGTGCGCACCCTGGTGGAGTACGTCCGCCTGCGCGCGCAGACGCAGGGCACCGCGCCCGTTGAAGCGGCGCCCGAGCCCAAGGCCGGCAAGGCCAGACCGGCCCGGAAGCGCGCGAAGTAGCGCGGCCTTCCAGACAGAGGGCGTCCCGGATGAAGGGGCGCCCTCAGCGCTGGGGCACCTTCCACGCCGTCGCCGGCCCCGCGAGCGGGCGGACGCCCTGGATGAGCGCATCCACGCTCTGGGGCACGTCCGCCGCGGCCTGCGCCGGCCAGGTGGCCAGCATCATCAACACGCGCCCGGGGATGCCTTCACGCACGGCCACCTTGCCGTGCACGCCATCCCCCACCTGGAAATCGAAGCCCACCGCGGTGTCCGACAGCGGAATGGGCGCCGGGTCCGTGGTGGTGAAGCCCGGGTGCTGGCGGAGCCCTTCGGTGAGCCGCTCCGCGAACTGCGTGGGAGAGGCCACCGCGGGCGCCACCTGCAACACCACCTGCGCTCCGGAGACGTTGTGGCGGAGGATGACGGGAATGGCGAGCCCCTCCGGCGTGCGCTCATTCGTCTCGTCCAACTGCCAGTCCGCCGTGGGCCGGATGATTTCGAAGCCCAGGTCCTCGTCCACGTAGCGGCGCGTCGTCGAGCGGCTGTCCTCGCTCGCGGCCTCCGCTGATGGGGCGGGCCCGGAGCCGCCAGCCCCCCCGTGCTTCATCGCCTGGCGAGCGCCACCGCAGGCCGTCGTCAGCGCCAGGAGTCCCCACACCCACTTCCGCATCGCGACCATGCCCGCTCCCCGCCCCGAACGCCGTGACGGCGAACGTGGGCACGGGCGAACCCCTAGGCCAGTCCTCCTTGGAGGGTGCGGTAGGTGTTGGACAGCCGCTCCGCCACGTCCGCGGGCAGGACGTTGCGCGCTGAAAACAACGCATAGGACACGAAGGCGTCCAGGGCCTCCAACGTGAGGGCCCGGCCCACCGCCTCGCCTCCCGTGGAGAGGTTGGCCCTGAGCCGCGCCACGTCCACGCGCCCGTCCGCCGCCAGCGTCACCCCGGCGTACGCGTCCTCCAGGCCCTGCGGCGGCGCGTCGAGGAAGCCGCGCAGCAGGTCCGTGTCCTTTCCGGCCTCGCGCAGGGCCCGGTGCACCAGGGACAACAGCAGGTTGTAGCGCTCCTCCGCGGACAACAGCTCCCAGGCCATGCCCTCCACGGCGGGCGCCTGTACTGGAGGCGGCGCCGCGGGGTGGACGGCCACGTTGCCGCCGCGCACTGCTTCCTCAAGCCACGTGTAGAAGGCGTGCGGGCCGCCTTCATAGGACGCGCGCAGGCTGGCCAGCGGCAGCCCGTCCGCCAGCCGGGCGAACAACCGCGACTCACCGGGCAGCGGTCCTTCCGGCCCTAGCGTGACGCGCGTGTCGTCCGGGAAGCGCCGACGCAGGCGCGACACCAGCTCCGCCCGTTTGATGCCGGTGAGGACCAGGTCCCGCGTGCGCTCAGGCAGCTTCACCACGTCCGCCATCGGCGCGGGGCCTTCGACGAAGACGAAGCTGCCGTCCTCCAGTTCGAAGAGGCTGAGCACCACCTCACGCACCACGTACGTCATGGCGCTGTACAGGTTGGCTTCGGAGACGAGCCCTTCCGACGTGAGCACCTGACCGATGCGGCGCGACGGCGTCACGCGCGACAGGGCCTGCGTCAGCTGCGCCTGCGTCAGCAAGCCCAGGCGGAGCAGCGCCGCGCCCAACCGCTCCCAGCGCTCCGTGGAGGTGGCGAACACCACCTGTCCGTCCCGGAAGGACACCGTGCGGCGCCCCGTGGCGTGCTGCACCGCCAGCAGGCCGCTGCGGATGCCGGACAGGACGTGGGCGAAGACTTCCTCCACTGACAGGGTGCGCAGGCTGCCGGCGAGAAAGCCAGCGAAGCCGGGCGGCTCCTGGAGGAGGACCATCCCCTCCGGCCCATGGAACCAGGCCTGGAGGGGACGGGAGGGGGACAACCCCTGGGCGAGCGGTCGCTCCAAGTCGAGCGATGCCGCATCACCCGCGAGGCGGGGCGTGGCTTTGGGTCGTGTCGCCACTGCCCACCTCTCCGACTGCCGGGAACTACTTCTTCGGCGCGTTCAGCTCCGCGTCGATGATGCTCTTGAACTCTTCGAAGGGCTGCGCGCCGGACAGCAGGATGCCGTTGATGAAGAAGGCCGGGGTGCCAGACACACCCGCCTGCTTGCCCTCGGCCAGGTCCTTCTGAACGATGGCGCCCTTCTCACCCGAGTCCAGGCAGGCGTTGAACTTCGCCGTGTCCAGCTTCAGGTCGGCGGCGTGCTTCTTCAGCGCGTCCACGCCCAGCGCCTGCTGGTTGGCGAAGAGCAGGTCGTGCATCTCCCAGAACTTGCCCTGATCGCCCGCGCACAGCGCGGCCTCGGAGGCCTTCGGCGCCTCCTTGTGGAAGTCGAGCGGGAAGTGGCGGAACACGATGCGGACCTTGTCGCCGTACTCCTGCTGCACCTGCGCCAGCGCCGGGTTGGCGCGGCTGCAGAACGGGCACTGGAAGTCGCTGAACTCGACGATGGTGACGGGCGCGCCCTCAGGACCACCCTTGGCGGCGCCCGTGGCGGCCACCTGCTTGCGGACAACCGGGGGACGCGGCGGCTCCGGCAGCGTCAGCTTGACATTGGCGGACTTGCGCAGCTCCTCGAAGAGGGCCTGCGCGCGCTCCTGCTTCGGCTGCTGCGTCAGGAACTCCACGATCTGCGGCTTCATCTGCTCGTAGGTGGACCCCTCGGGCAGCTGGCCAGCAGCACCGTCGTAGACTTCCTTGATGCGCTCCTCGGTGGGCGCGGGGACCTTGTCGTCGATCTCCGCCTTCAGGTACGCCTCTTGGGAGAGGCCGCGCTTCTTGGCCTCCGCATCCACGAGCTTCTCCGTCACCATGCCGTCCAGGCCACGCTTCAGGAGCTGCGACTTCTGCTTCTCCAGGTTGGCCAGCGGCTCCTGGAGGCGCTCGTTGAGCTCCTTGTAGGTGATCTTCTGCCCGTCGCCGAACGTCGCGACGACAGTGTCGGGCGCGGGCTCACCTGCGGCCTGCTGCGCCGCGGGAGCGGTGGCCGGCGCCTTCTCCTTGTTACAGCCGGCGGTGAAGGTGGCCGCCAGGAGCGCGGCGAGGATGACGCGGGTGGGACGGTTGAGCATATCCCGCCCACTTAGCCGAGCCTTACCGGACCTGCAAGTTAATGACGTCAGGCGACAAGCGGCTCGAAGTCCAGCGCGCCGGCCAGTCCAGAGAAGCCCAATCCCATGCCCTCCAGCTCGCGGCGGCGGGCGGGAACGATTTCGTAGCAGCTCGGATCGGACATCACCTTGCGCACCAACTTGTGATTGAGCGCGTGGCCCGTCTTGTACGCCGTCATGTGGCCAATGACGGGCCGGCCAAACAGCGACACGTCGCCGATGGCGTCCAGGATCTTGTGGCGAACGAACTCGTCCGGGAAGCGCAGCCCGTCCGGGTTGAGGATGGAGACCTCGTCCACGACGATGGCGTTCTCCAGCGAACCGCCCCGGGCCAGGCCCATCTGCTTCAGCTTCTCCACGTCCCGCAGGAAGCCGAAGGTGCGCGCGCGGGAAATCTCACGCGCGAAGTCCCGGTCACCGAAGTCCAGGTCGAAGGACTGGCCCTGGATGACGGGGTGCTCGAAGTCGATGGTGCAGCTGATGCGGAAGTGCCGGGCCGGCGTGAGCGAGGCCTGCTTGTCGCCGTCCACCACCGACACCGCCTTGCGGATGACCAGCAGCTCCTTGGGCGCCTCCTGCTCCCGCACGCCCGCGCTCTGGATGAGCGCCGCGAAGGGCGCCGCGCTGCCGTCCATGATGGGGACTTCCGGACCGTCCAGCTCCACCCGGAGGTTGTCGATGCCCATGCCGGCCAGCGCCGCCATCAGGTGCTCCACCGTGCCCACGCGGACGCCGTCACGGCCCAGCGTCGTGGCCAGCGACGTGTCCACCACGTACTCCGCCAGCGCGGGGATGCTCACCGGGCGGGCGAGGTCCGTGCGCACGAAGACGATGCCATGCCCCGGGGGCGCCGGGCGCAGGGTGAGCGTCACCCGGGCACCCGAGTGGAGCCCCACGCCCTGCAGGGAGGCGATCTTCGAGAGAGTGCGCTGGTTGTAGGAGGACGGTCGCATTGTGGGTGTCGCCTCGTGGCTTC
Source organism: Myxococcus virescens (assembly GCF_900101905.1). Taxonomy (NCBI): domain Bacteria; kingdom Pseudomonadati; phylum Myxococcota; class Myxococcia; order Myxococcales; family Myxococcaceae; genus Myxococcus; species Myxococcus virescens. Next base: position 200,931 of record NZ_FNAJ01000013.1, read on the forward strand.
TCGGTGCTGCGGAGCTTCCGCTCCAGACCCGCCGGAGGGCTGGAAACGTTCATCAGTGGTCTGATGTGACGCGCGAGTCCAGCAATCAGCATGCCACTTCCCTGTGACATGCCTGGCAGCGCCGCGGGCTTGAAAATCAGCTCCAACCCCTTGGAGTTGCTCGGCTTTTTCGTGCGTCTTCAGGGGCACCGGTTCCGGCCTGGCGCCCCTCCCCCCGTAGCGGATTGCTGATTCCCTCCTGAACCGCGACACCGATGTCGGGGATTTGTCATCCCCGTCCTTGGCATCCCCGCGCCCTCCCCCTCCTCACCAACCCCTGTCTTCCATGCAACACGGGCGCGTCCATAGCGCAAGGAACTCAACGACGCAAACACCCGCCGTGACAACACCTCCCACACAGGGGCTGTCATGCGGGGTGGCCAGTAGCACCACGACGGGGCTGTATCAGCGTGCGGGGGTGGTGAGGAACCTGTCCCGCAGGGCTTCTGCGTCCTGGCGATCAAAGCCACGGCCCTGGAGGTGCGTGCGGCGGCTGACGGAGTGGAAGGTGGACTCCAGCGTCTGGATGAAGCGCCGCAGGTCCTCGCCGAGCCGGGCGCGGATGCCAGGCCCTTCTGGAGGCCAGGGCAGCTCCACCAGCAGCGAGGTGAAGCGGTCGAAGGCGTCGTAGTCGCCGTAGCGCAGCAGTTGATAGCTGCCGTCGTGGAAGTAGCCCAGGAAGCCCTTGAGGGCGTCCAGCGCGCGCTCGGCGGCAGGGACGTCCTCGGCGCGCAAGTGGGACTCCGCGGCGCGGCACAGCTGGGCGTAGACCCACAGGTCCTTGCGCAGGCGCAGCGCCGCCTCCTGCGGGCTCATCAGTTCGTCGAAGACGCCGTCGGCCAGCCCCCCGTTGGGCGCCAGCGCCTCCACCAGCGCCACCACCTGCGTGCGCAGCACCGCCGTGAAGGCGGACGCGGCGCGCAGGGGGGCTTCCGCGTCGCGGTCCAGGTTGACCAGCACCTCGCGGGCCACGCGCTCCGTCTCCCGGGCGATGTCGCGCGCGGCGCGCAGCGTGGCGGCCTGCAGGGACTTGGAGCCGGCCTTCGGGGACAGCTCCGAGTGCATCCACGACGCCAGCGCGGTGGCCTCGCTGCGCACCAGCGCCAGCAGCACGCGCACGCGGCGGGAGAAGGGCGGCTGCTCCTCCGCGTCGACGTAGGCCAGGTAATGCAGCAGCCGGAAGAGGCCCAGGAAGGCGGTGGTGAAGGCGGTGCGCTGCTCCTCCTGGAGGGTGACCAGTGTGTCCAGCAGCCGCACCGAACGGAGCCGGTCGTATTCGACGCGGAACTCCAACGGGCGGAAGGGACGGAAGTAGCGGTTGAGGACGATTTCCCGCAGGGACAGCTTGCCCACGTCCTGGAACAGGCCGAGGTTCGCCGCCGGCAGCTTGAGCAGGTGGTCCAGCAGGTTCTTCAGCGCGTCGAAGGCCTCGCGCAGCACGAAGAGGCTTTCGGGCGGCGTCTCCTGGTCCAGTTGCTCCTCGATGAGCGCGCGCCGGACGCGGTCGTCCGCGAGCTGGGTCTCCACATACTTGCGGAAGACCATCTTCTGGTCGCTGTCCGGGTCCTGCAGGTGGCGCGCGACGCGGATGGCGCGGTCCATGGCGTCGCGCACGTCCGCCAGCTCCTCGCGGAAGTCACGCGTGACGAGCGGCCTGTCGCGCGCGTCCACCACCGTGTTGAGGTTGAGGTAGCGCTCCACCGCGCGCAGCAGCATCTCGAACTCGAACAGCAGCTCCTCCCGCCCCTCCACGGGTACGCCGCGCAGCCAGCGCTCGCGCTCGGCGAGGAAGCCGGCGCGCGACGTCTGGGAAGCGCGCATCAGGTCGGCGTAGAAGTCGCGGGGGACGCGGGGCGGTGAGGAAGGCGTGTCCTGGCTCATGGCATCTCAGAAGAGGCTGCCCTGGGGCGTGGGCGGTGGTTGCTTCTTGAAATATTGGTACGTGCGGTGCGTGGCCATCCGGCCCCGCGGCGTACGCTGGAGGAAGCCCTCCTGCATCAGGAAGGGCTCGTACACGTCCTCGATGGTATCGCGCTGCTCGCCCACGCTGGCGGCGATGGTCTCCACGCCCACCGGGCCGCCGCCGAACTTGTCGAGGATGGTCAGCAGAATCTTGCGGTCCATGGAGTCCAGGCCGCTGGCGTCCACCCCGAGCCTGTCTAGCGACTTCTGCGCCAGCTCCAGGGTGATTCTGCCATTGCCTTCCACCTCCGCGAAATCACGCAGCCGGCGCAGCAGCCGGTTGGTGATGCGCGGCGTGCCCCGCGAGCGGCTGGCCACCTCGCGCGCGGCGTCCTTGTCCAGGGGAATGCCCAGGATGCGCGCGGAGCGGTGGAGGATGCTCTCCAGGGCCTTGGCGTCGTAGTACTCCAGCCGTTCCTGAATCTGGAAGCGGTCGCGCAGCGGCGAGGTGAGCAGGCCGGTGCGCGTGGTGGCGCCAATCAACGTGAAGGGCGGCAAATCAATCTTCATCGCCCGGGCGGCGGGCCCGGTGTCGATGGTGATGTCCAGCCGGAAGTCCTCCATGGCCGGGTAGAGGTATTCCTCCACGGCGGCGTTGAGGCGGTGGATTTCATCGATGAAGAGCACGTCGCGCGCGTCGAGGTTGGTGAGCAGGCCCGCGAGGTCCCCCTTGCGCTCCAGGGCAGGGCCGCTCGTGACGTGGATTCCCACGCCCAGCTCGTTCGCGATGATGTGCGCCAGCGACGTCTTGCCCAGGCCCGGCGGGCCGGAGAACAGGCAGTGGTCCAGGGCTTCGCCCCGGCTGCGTGCGGCCTGCACGTAGACCTTGAGCTTTTCGACGACGGGCCCCTGCCCCACGTACTCGTCGAACGAGCGCGGACGCAGGGAGGCCTCGAGCCGGACGTCCTCGGGCAGGACGTCTTCCGAGAGTGTGTCGGACTTCCTCGCCATGACCATCCGGACCCTATACAGGAAGGCCGCGCGTGTCGCCGCACATCTGGCGGCGATACATCCAGACGCCCGCCGGGCCCGCCGGCCAGGCGGGCGCGGGCAGGGGAAGGTGGGGCCCTCCCCCAGCGTTCCAGGCTCAGCCCCCCGCCGATACTCCGAGGCGATTGAAGTGCGCCTGCCGTGTGCGAGAGTCGAGCCTGGAGACCGCATGAACACGAGCCCTGCGTTTCGTCCCCTCCCCTCCCTGGCCGGCGCGCGCGCCGAACCCGTACCCGGGCTCCGGCTCCAGAAGCTCCGCCGGGCCGCGTTGGATGCGAGGGAGGCCTTTGTGAGGGAAGGCCCGGTGGCCGCGGTGGCCACCTGCGACCTCGTCACCTTCCCCTACCCCGCCCAGTTCGCCTTCAGCGGCGCGGCGTCGTCTCCGGCGCCCTACGTCATGCTGACGAACCGGATGCAGGTGGTGCAGTTCGTGGACCGGGAGGGCGCGCGGCGCACGCTGCTGTTCAACCCCTCCGACTACGAGCGCGGCGTCTCCGCCCCCTTCTACCGCGCGCTGCGCGAGCGCTACGGCGCCTTCGTCTCAGACAAGGTGATGTCCACGCGGCACGGCTCGGTGCAGAGCCACCTGGCCGCACTGGGCCTCATCCCGGCGGATGTGGACTACCTGGCCTTCGACCACCTCCACATCCAGGACCTGCGCGGCTGGCTGGGCGGTGACGGCATGCCCGCGTACTTCCCCCGGGCCCGGCTGCTGGTGCAGCGCGCCGAATGGGAGGTGGCCCTGGAGCCGCACCCCATGCAGGCGGTGTGGCTCGTCCCGGGCGGCGCCGACATCCCCCGCGAGCGCGTGGTGCTGCTGGACGGTGACGTGTGGCTGGGCCAGGGCGCGGCGCTGCTGAGCACGCCCGGCCACACGCGCGGCAACATGTCGCTGGCGGTGGCCACCTCGCGCGAGGTGTTCGTCACCAGCGAGAATGGCGTGGCCACGGAGAGCTACACGCCGCTCCAGTCCGCCATCCCCGGCGTGCGCCGCTTCGCCGAGCACATGGGCTGGGAGGTCGTCCTCAACGGCAACACGCGCGAGGACTCCCTGGACCAGTACTCCTCCATGGTGGTGGAGAAGCTGTTCGCGGGCACGTCCTCCGTGGAGGGCGCGTTCATCAACTTCCACCCGTCCTCGCAGCTCACCGCGCACGTCATGGCGCCCGGGTTGTCGCCCACCATCGTCCTGCCCGCGCCCAACTTCGGCGACGTGCGGCCCACCCCCGCGTCACGGCGGGCCGCCTAGCGCTCAGCAGTCCCGGCTGAAGCAGAGCCACCAGGGGCGGAAGGGCACCGCGTACAGCTCCTGGTCCCTGTCTCCGTCCGACGCGGCGAAGAAGAGGTTGAAGCCGGCGCGCACGAAGTCGAACGGGTTCGACGACGCGGCCCCCGGCGCGATGTCCAGCAGCCGGCTCGTCACCCAGGGGCGGCCGGCGCTGTACCAGACCTCGCGCCCGTGCCCCGCCGTCTCCGCCGAGAAGAACAACCAGCCGGACTCGGCCTTGAGCCCCGTGGGCACGCTGCCCACCGGCCCCGGCGCGATGTCGCGCACCATCATCGTGCCCTGCGCCGTGCCGTCGGTCCGCCACAGCTCGCGGCCGTGCACGCCGTCGTCCGCGGTGAAGTACAGCTCGCCGCCCAGCGCGACCAGTTCCTTGGGCATCGAACCCTGGGGGCCTGGCCAGAGGTCCCCGACGAGCCCCGTGCCCTCCGCCGAGCCATCACTGCGCCACAGCTCGCCGCCGTGCACCGCGTCGCCTGGGTTGCCGTACCAGTCGCTCGCCCCCGCCAGGAAGTACAGCGTGTCATCCAGCGCGGCGAGGTACGCCGGGTAGTCACCTGGAAAGGTCCGCACCCGCTCGGCGGACGGCGGCGCGGTGCGCGCCACCCACAGTTCGCCCTGCTCCGTGCCCGGGTCCAACAGGAAGAACAGGTGCCGGCCCGCCGGCGTCAGCCCGAAAATCACCCCGGCGCCCTGCTGGGAGAACAGCCGCGTCGGCCGGCCCTGGCGGTCCACCCACCAGAGCACCGTCTCCGCGGCGTTGGCGGACACCAGCGCCAGGCCCTTGCCCCACGCCGTCAACTGGCTCAGGGCGAGCGAACCCGCGCCGGGCAGGAAATCGTGCACCCGCTCCGTGCCCTTCTCCGTGCCGTCGGTGCGCCACAGCTCGCGGCCGGACACCCCGTCATCCGCCGTGAAGTAGAGGGCGCCGACCACCTCGGTGAGGAACTCCGGCGCCGCGCCCACCGTCCCACGCCGCACGTCCCGCACCAGCACCGTGCCGTCCGCCGTGCCGTCCGTGCGCCACAGCTCCGCGCCATGCACGCCGTCGTCCGCGACGAAGAAGACCCAGGGCCCCACCCGCGTCAGGTTCCGAGGCTGCGAACCCGCCGGCCCCGGCCGCAGGTCCTTCAGCCGGAGCGTCTGCCGCGCCCCGTCGATGCTGGCCCACAGCTCGCGGCCACTCACGCCGTCATCCGCGCTGAAGACGAGCACCTCGCCCGCCCGCGCCAGCTCCTGCGGCTGCGAACCTGTCAGCCCCGGTCGGATGTCACGCAGCCGCTGGGCCGTGTCGCTGCACACCGCCCAAGGCTGCGGAAACAGGACGGGCGCCTTGCGCCCCGACGACTCCGTCGACAGGTCGACAGGTGCCTGCGACCCGGGAACGGCCCGCGCCCATCCTTCCCCAACATCACCTTCCACCAGCGGCTCACACCCTGCAGTTCCCCCGCAAAGCAGCAACAGCCCCACAGGAATGGCACGCCATGACGTCATGTATGCAACCCTCATCCTCGGCGCCGTGCCGGCCCTCGCCGCTGGAACTGGAAAGTGTCACCCATGCCGGATGCTCCTACTCGGACTCGGGTAGGAAATCGCGTCTGCTGTCCGTCATCACGCGACGCCTGACGACTTCTGAAGACAGGGCAACACTGGGGCGTTCTGGCCCCAGCATCTTTCAAGCTCTCAACGGGAGAGAGGACGGTACGGCCCAGCCGTTCTCCCGGATTTTGCCGTCACAGCGCCGTCACACCCGGTGTGTCGTAGCGATCAGCCGCCGGAGCGGAGCGCCTTGAGGGCCTCGCGGAACAGTGCCTGGAAGGTGGCCTCTGCCCCCAGCCGTTCGCTGGCCAGGTCCGCGGCCTTCTCCGCCTGGGGCTGCTTGTAGCCAAGGTTGAGCAGCGCGGAGACCAGGTCCGCATGGGCTCCGCTGACGGTGGCCGGCGCAGTCCCTCGCGACACCGCTTCCAGGTGAATCGTCTTCACCTTGTCCTTGAGCTCCAGCACCAGCCGCTCGGCGGTCTTCTTGCCCACGCCGTGAATCTTCGCCAGCCGCGCCACCTCGCCCCGCGACAGCGCCGCCACCAGCTCCGGCACTTCCATGCCGGACAGCACCATCAACGACAGCCGGGGTCCCACCCGCGACACGCTGTTGAGCAGCAGGAACACCTCTTCTTCGCTCTTCGTCAGGAAGCCGAAGAGGTCGAAGGCGTCCTCGCGCACCACGGTGCGCACGCGCACGTCCACCGGCTGTCCCTCCGCCGGCAGCTTCCCCAGCGCCAGTGAGGAGAAGTTCACCCGGTAGCCCACGCCGCCCACGTCGATGGTGGCGTCCTCCAGGTCCTTCTCCAACACCGTCCCACGCAACCGCGAAATCATCTCGCCTCCGGACGCCGGTACGCGGGCGCCAGCCGGTCCGCCAGCAGCGCCGCCGCGCCCTTGCGCTTCTTGCCCGACGCGGACGCCGCCGGTACCGCGGCCCGCCCATGATTGAGGTGGCACAGCGCCACCGCCAGCGCATCACTCGCGTCCGCGCGCTCCAGCACCGACGCATCCAGTTCCAGGAAGGTCCGCACCATCCGCGCCACCGCGTCCTTCCCGTCCGCGCCGCCCGCCCCCACCGCCTTCTTCACCTTCGCCGGCGCGTATTCGAAAACGGGCAGCCCCGCCTGCGCCGCCGCCAGCAGCGCGACACCGCGCGCATGCCCCAGCACCAGCGCGCTGCGTGCGTTGCGGAAGGTGAACACGCCTTCCACCGCCACCGCGGCCGGGCGGTATTTCACCAGGGCCGCCGTCAGCGCGCCGTGCAAGTCCCGCAGGCGGTCCGACAGCGGCAGCGCCGGATCGCCCTTGATGACGCCGTGGCCCACGTGCACCAGCCGGCCCCGCTTCTCCTCCACCACCCCGAAGCCCATGAACCGGCTTCCCGGGTCAACGCCAAGCACGCGCACGTTCCACTCCGTTCCAGCACTCCGCTACTGCAACAACGAATCCAGCATCGCGTCTTCGATTTCGTAGTTCCCGTGCACGTTCTGCACGTCGTCGCTCTCCTCGAGCGCATCCAGCAGCTTCAGGAGCTTCTTCGCCGTGTCCACGTCCAGTGCGACGGTGTTCTGGGGGAGGAACACCCACCGCTGCTGCCCCAGCGGCAGGCCCGACTCCTGGAGCCGTCCCGCCACCGTGTGCAGGTCCGCCGCCGCGGTGCGCACCTCGGCGCCTTCGTCCCCCAGCATGATGACGTCCTCGGCGCCCGCGTCGATGGCCTGCTCCATCAACTGGTCCTCGGAGGGGCCGTACTTCACGCTGATGACGCCCTTCTTCTGGAACATCCAGGCCACCGCGCCCTCGGCGCCCAGGTTGCCCCCGTACGCGCTGAAGGTGGAGCGCATGTCTGCCGCGGTCCGGTTGCGGTTGTCGGTGAGGCACTCCACCAGGATGGCGACACCGCCGGGGCCGTAGCCCTCGTACGTCACCTCCTCGTAGTTCTCTCCCTCCAGCTCGCCCGTGCCCTTCTTGACGGCGCGCTCGATGGTGTCCTTCGGGATGTTGGCCTCGCGGGCCGCGGCCAGCGCGACGCGCAGGCGGGCATTGCCGGAGGGCTCACCGCCCCCGAGCCGCGCGGCGACGGTGATTTCCTTGATGACCTTGGAGTACAGCTTCCCCTTGGTCGCGCCCATCGCGGCCTTCTGGCGCTTGATCTTCGACCACCGATTGTGACCGGACATGGTGGGTGTGCCTCAGCGGGCGCCCAGCGGATGGAGCACCCCGCGCCGGGCCTTGTCCCCTACCGAGGGCCGCCGAGTCAAACCCTTCAAACGCCCGCGTCGTCGGACCGGACAGCCCCCTCCAGGCCCTCCGCGCCACTCGGCGCGCCGGGGACCTGCTTGGGGAAGTCCAGGATGACGGGAGGCTGCGAGCCTCCGACCAGGGTGAAGGGCGCGGAGGCCCCATCCCCACCGGAGGCAGCGGGGGCCGGCTCCCGCGCATCCACCGGCACGGCGTCCACGGAGGGCGCGGGCTCGAAGAAGCCGGGCACCGTGGCGCCACAGCGCGCCCGCTCGCGTTCCTCCAGCAGGCACGCGGGCACCAGGATGCCCAGCGCGAACAGCCGCGTGGACGCCTCGTACGCCACCGCCTCCGGGAACTGGCACTCCAGCAACATGGCGCGCAGCGTGCGGCGCCCGTCGAAGAGGCGCACCACTTCGCCCACGTCCTCCGGCAACGACGCCAGCATCTCCGCCAGCCGAGCGAAGTCCACCGTCAGCCGCGATGCCAGCGGCAGGCCTCGGGCACGCAGCGCGTCGAAGCGCTCCAGGCCCTGGAGCACCGTCTCGCACAGGTACGGGCGGTCCATGGTGAACGAGCCCTTGTGCAGCTCGGGCCCCAGCATCACCGAGTACTCCCCCGCGCCAAAGCAGAGCATCCGCCGGAAGGCCAGACTGCCGCGCTCGCCATTGAAGACGGCGTCCACCACCAGGCCGTGCCGGAAGGCGAACCAGCCCTGGCCCTCCGCCATCACCACGCGGCCAGAGCGGACGCCCGCCAGCAGCGCTCGCGCCACGTCCGTCAGCGGCAGCCGCTGCGTGTCCGACTCGAAGGCCGCGTCACCGCTGCACCGGCCCACCTTGAGCCGGGCCAGCGCCACCACGTCGCGCGCGTCCACGGGATGGGCCAGATAGTCGTCCGCGCCCACGCCGCCCGCCAGGTCCCGGTGGAACTCCTCTTCACGCCGAGCCAGCAGCAGCACCGGCAGGTGCGCCGTGCGCGCGTCCGCGCGAACCTGGCCACACAGGCTGAAGCCGTCTCCGTCCAGGAGCTCTACCTCGGTGACGACCAACTGCGGCGCCGTGCCGCCTTCCGCCAGCGACGCCAACGCGGCCTGCGCGCCCGCGACCAGGAGGACTTCGAAGCCCGCTTCCGCCAACGCAGCGGCCAGCACGGCCTGCGCGCCCGGCGCCGAATCCACCAGCAACACCCGGGGCCGGACTCGTGACGCATGGCGACGCGCCCCCGCCTCGGCCAGGGCTTCCGGTCCGGCATACGTGGAAGGTTGTGGGAGCGCGGTAGCCATGAATTACTAAATCTTCGCGCCAAGCCGGACAAATACGCAAGGTGCCGACAAGCCCCTGGAATCGTTGGGGTTTCCGCCCGCCGCTCTGCGGGGTAGGGTGCATGCATGATGCGTCCCGGCTGCTTCGGCCCACTCGTGTCCGCGCTGTTGCTCGTTTCCCTGGAGTCCGCCGCCCAGGCGCCAGCCCCTGCTCCCACCGACGAAACGCCGCGCGTCACGACGTCTGACACGGCGCTCCTTCGCGGCACGAGCGAGGATCCACTGGGCGCGGTGCTGGCGCCAGTGACGCTGCCGGACGGAGCCACCGCGCTCTATGGCTTCGTGGGCGCACCGGAGATTGGCGTGGGCTTCCGGCAAGGCATCTCCGGCTTCGAACTGGAGGCACGCGCGCGGCTCCAGTGGTTCCAGCTCTCCGCCGCGCTGGAGCTCGCGGTGCGGCGCAAGGTGCTGGAGCAAGGCATCCTGTCCCTGGCGCCCACGGTGGGCCTGGGCGTGGTGCTCAACTCGGGCGCCACGTACATGGATGACCGGAACTACTCCGGCGTGCTGTTCCGCGTATCACCCGGGCTGGTCGCGGGCTGGCGCGTCGCGGACACGGTGTCCGTGCTGGGGCTGTTGGACGTGCCGGTGGACATCGGCCTGTCCAATGGCCAGTCGCGGCGCATCCAGGCGCTCGGCGGAGGCGGCGTGGAGGTGTACCTGGGCAGCAACCTGTCGGCGCTGGCGGCGGGCCAGCTCGGCGTGGAGTCCTTCCAGGAGCGCTCGGGCGAAAGCCACACGCGCCTGGGCTACAGCGTACGACTGGGCCTGGGCGCCCGGCTCTTCTGACTCACGTCAGTCCAAAGCGCTCCAGCTTCTTGAGCAGTCCCTGGCGCGACAGGCCCAGCGCCTCCGCCGTGTGCGTGCGGTTGCCATTCAGGCGCCGCAGGGCCTCCTCGATTTCGCGCCGCTCCAACGCTTCCACCTTCTGAGCCAGCGTGGTGGTGCCCGGCGCACGAGTGGCGTGCAGCCGCTCGCTGCCGGTGAAGGACAAATCCTCGGGCTGGATTTCACGCCGCTCTCCCGCCAGCACGGTGGCGCGCTGCATCTCATGGCGCAGCTCGCGCAGATTCCCCGGCCACGCGTGGGCCAGCAGGGCCTCCGCCGCGGCGTCCGACAACAGCCGGGCGCGCCCGTCCGGGCATAGGTGGGCGCACTGATTGAGGAAGTGCTTGGCCAGCAGCGGCAGGTCCGCGGGGCGCTCGCGCAGGGGCGGCAGGCGGATTTCAACGCCCTTCACGCGCCAGTAGAGGTCCTCGCGGAAGGCGCCTTCCTGAAGCATGCGCCCCAGGTCCTGGTGAGTGGCGGAGATGAGCCGCACGTCCACCTGGACGGGCCGGTCCGCGCCCACCGGAAGGATGTCACCCGTCTCCAGCGCACGGAGCACCTTCACCTGGAGGGACGGCGACATGTCGCCCAGCTCGTCCAGGAAGAGCGTGCCTCCGTCCGCCTCCGCGAAGAGGCCACGGTGGTCCTTGGTCGCCCCGGTGAAGCTGCCCTTCACGTGGCCGAACAGGGCGCTCTCCAGCAGCGACTCCGGCAGTGCGCCGCAGTTGATGGGGACGAAGGGCCCGTCGTGGCGGCGGCTCTTGAGGTGGACGGTGCGCGCGAGCAGCTCCTTCCCTGTCCCATTCTCGCCAGTGACGAGCACCGGCAGCTCACTGGCCGCCACGCGCTCCGCCAGGGACGTGGCCGCCAGGAAGGACGCGCTCTGCCCCACCAGCGAGACACTGCCCGCCGCGCGCGTGAGCGAGCTGCGCAGCGTCTCCACCTGCCGCTCCAACGTCACCCGCGCGAGCGCCCGCTGCGCCACCACCAGCAGCACGTCCGGGTCCACCGGCTTGGTGAGGAAGTCGTACGCGCCCAGGCGCACCGCTTCCAGCGTGTGCCGCGTGTCCCCTGCCCCGGACACGACGATGACCTTCGTCCCGGGCTTCGCGCTCAGCAACGCCGCGAGCCCCTCCAGCCCCGCGGAGACACTCCCGTCGGGAGGCAGCATCAGGTCGAGCAGCACCAGGGGGAAGTCGCGCGCGTCGAAGGCGGCGCGAGCGGAAGGCCGGTCCGTGGCTTCCACCACCTCGTAGCCCGCCTCGCGCAGCAGCCCGCCATAGACTTTGCGGAACGCGGCGTCGTCATCCACGAGCAGCAACGGGTGCGGTGCGGACATGCGTGTGGCCTCCACCTCAGTCCGGAAGCGGCGCCTGGCGTGGCGTCCCCATCAACTCCAAGGTGCGCAGGGCCACCTGGATGAGCGTCTGGGCACATGGCTCACACCCGCCGCCACAGCACCGCGGCCAGCGGCCTTCCGGGTTGCGCAGCAACGGGCGCACACAGGACTGGTAGTAGCTGGGGAAGCCGAGCTCCTCGCTGGCGCGGACCAGCGCGGCTTCGAACGGAGGTGGCGCGGGGGGGGTGACGTCGGACACGGGGCTGTTCTAACAGCCACCGTGTCCGCTGCCCACCCGCCCGCGCCTGCCGGCTCGGGCTCAGGGTGTCACAATGACCCGCGAACCCACACGACCGTCGTTGGCGGGCACCAGGTCCGGATTGCTGCCCACACTCGCGTGCGCGCCCACGTACCAGACGTCCCCGCTGCTCACGGTGGCCAGCGACAACACCGACAGCGTCCGGCACTGGCTCCGGCCGAGCGTCACGCTCGCCTGCCCGACACGAACGTCTCCCGAAGGCTCAAGGTGCTCGTCACGGGACAAGTAGACCTTCACAGAGGCGGTCCCTATGCCGAGGCCCCGGTTACACACTGTTACCGTCGTCGGATACGAGACGCCCCTTTGGATGACTCCGGGGGCACTCACGGCCGTCACGGCGAAGTCGTTCTGGCCCCCCACCGCCATGGGCACGGAGAACGCGAGGGCGCGCCACTGCTCGGGTGAGCGCACACCCCACGGCTCCCCCAATTGGGCCACCAACTTGAAGGCCCCCTCCAGAGGCACGTTGGCCGCACCGTACAGCGTCACCTGTGCACAGTCGCCCTGAACGAGCCCCGGCGTCCCGCTATAGTCGGAGAGCACGGAGACGGGGAAGTCATCCTCCGTGCGCAGCGCGAGCGTGAGCCGCGTGCCGGGCTGTGACACCGGGCTTCGGTTGCACACGGTCGCGGTCGCGACGAAGGACTCGTTCAGCCGAACCATCGTGGGCGCTTGAAGGTCGGTGATGACCAGTCCACTGATCTGGGTCACCTGAACGACCTCCCCCACGGCATCGTTGTTGGTCTCCACCAACTCCGTGACGGCGTTGGTGACGTCGCCCCACGCCACAGGCCGCCAGGCTCCTTCGAAAAGGGGCGCCGTCATCACCGTCTCCAACGCGACGCAGGCCCCCGGCGCCAACGGCGCCAACGTCAGCATCGGGCCCCCGATGCCCGGCGAGGCATCCAGGTCCGGCTCCGGCAGGAAGAGCGTCTGAATGAACGCCTGCGGCGTCTGGACACTGCCTCGATTGCAGACCGACACCGCGGCAGGCAACGCCCCTCCAGGCCACGTCACCCGGCCATGGGTCTCGATCTTCGTCACGACCAGGTCGGGCCCCGGACCAATCCCCACTTCGGGGCCCAGGAGCGCGTTGTTCTCCAGATGAGGGTCCTCCCCTTGTGGAACGGAGAGCTCCACGGAGGCCTTCACGAAGACCGTGTCCGGCAGCCCCTGCGCGGGAACAGTCCCCACCACGGGAAGCACCGCGCAGCCTTTTCCAAGCGGGCCAAAGGACCGGGTCCCCACACGGATGCCCACCCGAGGGTCCGGGTCATTCGACAGCGCCACATGGACCGCCACCGCCGGAGCAGAGGTGCTTCCCGTGTTGCAGACGGTGACTTCCGTGGTGAAGAAGTCACCCGGAGCAAGCGCGTGCGTCAGCGGCGCGACCCGAGTGACGGAGAGGTCCGCCAGGGTGCCCAGTAGAACGTCCACGGACCGGTCGTTGTTGTCCAGGTGAGCCTCCGCCTGCGCTCCGACCGGATTCACCGTGGCCACCAGTCGCCAGCTTCGCGCCGCGTTTCCCAGGGAGCCCAACGGCTCCTCCCACTCCGTGCACTGGTGGGAGGCCAGGGCCGGGATGCTCCGCGAGGAGACGGTCAGCACGCCTTCGGCGGAGGGCTCGCTGGCACGGAGCTGGAATCGAACCTGCGTGGCGGCGCCGTCGGCCGTGCCCTGGTTGCACACCGTCGTGCGAACAGGAAGGGTCCCGTTGCTCAACTCCACGGGTGGCGCCCGCAGCGCGGCAACGACGTAGTCGGGAATCGAGCCTACCTCCAAGGTGGTCACGGCACTGAGGTTGTTGCTCTCCACATCCTCGGGACGCTCATTCAGCGCGTCCGCCATGACCGCGACGTACCAGGTGCCCGGCTGATGTATCCACCCATCGAACACGACGCGTTCGCAGCGGCCGGCCCGGAGGAAAAGCCCCGTCACGTAGTTCAGGACGACGTCGTCGGCTTCGATGTGAGCGTCTGGCGACTGGTAGAGCCGCACCGAAGTCACCTCATCCCCCTGGCCCCGGTTGCACACGAGGGCGTACACCTGGAAATGAGCATCCGGAAGGACGACGGCAGGCATCGTCGCTGACTCCACGACGAAATCCGGGAGCGAGTCGAACGTCACGGGGACGCCTTCAGCCGAGTTGTTCTCCTCTGAGACCTCGGCCACTTGCGCTTCAGGGTCGGCCAGTGCCCCGACGAACCATGTCCCCGAGTGCGATGCGTCTTTCCGAGCGGTGATTGAACGTGACTCACATGCCCCGGCGCCCAGCCATCCCGAGGGGACGGAGCCGAGCAGCGCGTCCTCCTTGGCGATGCAAGGGTCCCGGGACGCAAACACCGAGACGTCCGTGCTCCCCGCACGGCTGCCCTGGTTGCAGACCGTGACCGAAACCTCGAAGGGGCCCCGCCAATAGACTCGCGATGGAGCCTCAACTTCGGTAATGGCGAAGTCGGGTAGGTCATCCGCACGCGCCGCGCGCGTTGTATCTCGAACCGCGGGCGGTGGGCGGTTGCAGACCTCGCTCCTGACCGGGAGGCCGCTGGTGGAAACACCCGAAACGCGCGGCGGCGCGACCAGCTCCGTCCGTGGTCCCAACGCATCCGGCGCCAGATGCAACGCAAGCCCTAACAATCCCCATGCAATCCCTGACGGCATCGTTCCCCCTCATGACCAGGGCTGGCCTTGAGTTCAGGCGACAGCAACCCGGCGCATCGGGACATGCTCTAACACACCGGCCTGACCGAAGAGAATGCACGGACGCAACGAAGCCCCACGGGACGCTTGTCTCGGTGCGCTTCCTTGCGAATCACAGCAGCGAGGACTGCGCGGGGACTTCGGGCGCGCTCGCCAGGGGCTGGCACGAGGAACACCAGTATGTGTTCCGCCCACCGATGCGTTGATGGGAGACCGGCGTGGCACAGCGCGGGCACGGCGCCCCCGCGCGGCCGAACACGTTGCGCCGGTGCTTCGCCTGGCCTTGAACGCCGAAGAGGTCTCGCTGGGTGCCTCGCATGCGGAGCCCTTCATCGAGCACCGCTTGGATGGCTCGGTCCAGCCGCACCACCTCGTCGGCCGTGAGGGACGACGCCAGCCGGCGTGGGTCAATCCCCGCCTGCCACAGGCTCTCGTCCGCGTCCCGGTTGCCGAGCCCCGCCACCACCCGCTGATTGAGGAGCACCGTCTTGAGGGGACTTTTCCGCCGCCGCAACTGACGCCCCAGCACCGCTGGAGTGAATCCCTCCCCCAGCGCCTCCGGCCCGAGTTCGTCCAGCTTCAAGCGCGCGGCCAGCTCAGCGGAAGGCGCCAGCGCGATGCGCGCGTAGCCCAGCGAGTCCGTGAACTGCAACTCCTCGCCCCCCTCCAGCTCGAGCACCACCAGTGTCGAAGACGGGCGCTCACTCCCCTTGGGGCGCAACGCCAACTCTCCGAAGAGCATGAAGTGCAGCGCGAGCGTCGTCCCGTCATCGAGCGCGAGCAAGATGAACTTGGCCCTTCGGTTCGCGGCGGTGACCTGCCGCCCCTTCAAGGCCTCGATGAAGTCCGGCGGCGACGGGAAGCGTACGACGGCGGGAACCAGGACCTCCGCCCCCGCGAAGCGGCGGCCCACGGCGGCATGCCGCAAGTCCCGGGTGATGATTTCGACTTCAGGCACCTCTGCCACGCGGACGCCTCCTCCGCACATGCATGGTGCCGGCGCCTCGCGGCGCGCCACGAAGACGCCCACCCGCCATGGGGCCTGGCCGCCCTCCGAACGGAGCGCGCGACGCTCAGCCCCAGGGCCGCCCGCAGGCGGACGCGCCCCTGGGGCTCAGGCGCGGACCTCCACCTCACGAACCTCGCGAGACACCTCCCGCACCTCGACCTTCACATCCAGGAACTGGGCGATGGTTTGGAGCTGTGTCTCGGCATGCCCATCCAACGGCAGCGTGCGGAACACGCCGCCCTTCGCCAGCGCCACGAGGAGCAGCAGTTGGTCACACAGGTGCTCGCCCACCGGCACGTCCGCGTCGAGATAGCGCTTCACCTCTTCAGCGACCTGTCCGGCCACGGCCTCCGCCCGCTTCCCCCGCTCACCGAATCCGGTGAAGACCTCCGTCACGTGCTCGCTCTCCACCTCGGCGACCAGCACGTTGCCGGGCCCCAGCGGACGCTTCAGCTCCTCCGTCCGGAGTTCATCGGGCCGCCACTTCAGCGCCGCCCCCGCCGTGCCCAGCTCGCGCTGCGCCACGTCGAACGGAATCATCGCAATCACGGCCTTCAAATCCCGGCGGACCACGCGCCCCCGCTCCAGCAGGTGCAGTGGCTTCAGCGGCGCGGGTCGCACGTCGACCCGGAACCGCCCGCCCCCGGCCGGGAAGAAACCGGCACGCTCCAGGGTCGCCTCCACGGACGGCCCCATGCGACGGACCAGCGGCAGATACGCACGCTGGAGGAAGTCGAACGGCGGCGCCATGGGGTTGTGCGTTCCCCCCTCCAACATCAGCGTGGAAGGCCCCTCCGCCAGGAGCAGCGCTGGAAGCACCGTCTGGAGCACCAGCGTCGCGCTGCCCGCGGTGCCCACCGCGAAGTGATAGTTCCCCGCGGCCAGGGCGCGCGGACGGAAGGTCAGCTCGCGCGAGCCAAGCTCCGCGCCCGACACCTCCGCGGCCCCCACGGCCTCCGCGGCCTTCACCGACGTCAGGTGCTGGCGCAGCAGGCCCGGCTTCTTCCGGCCCGCGCGGATGTTCTGGATGGTGAAGGACTTGCCCGTCACCAGCGACAGCGCCAACGAGGTGCGCAGCACCTGCCCCCCGCCCTCTCCCAATGAACCATCGATGCGCACCATGACGACCTCCTCCTTGCTGCTCGCGACTCACGCACCACCCGGCACGCACTGACACCCCTGTGAAAATAGCGGCGCCCGCGCCCCCATCCTGGCGGCCTTTCGGCCTCTTGGGGAGCGCGGGCGCCTCGGTGTCTTCATCCCGGCATGGTCACCTCTGGGTTTCTAGCCCTTCACGCACACGACCTGCTTCAGGGTGTGGACCACCTCCACCAGGTCCGCCTGCGCCGCCATCACCGCATCGATGGACTTGTACGCAGCCGGCGTCTCGTCGATGACGTCCACGTCCTTGCGGCACTCCACGCCGGCGGTCGCCTCCACGTGGTCCTCCACCGTGAAGCGCCGCTTCGCCGCCGCACGCGACATCACCCGCCCCGCGCCGTGGCTGCAGGAGTGGAAGCTGTCCGCGTTCCCCTTCCCGCGGACGATGAACGAACGCGCCCCCATGCTTCCGGGGATGATGCCGAGGTCACCCTCGCGCGCTCGCACCGCCCCCTTGCGCGTCACGAAGCAGTTCTTCCCGAAGTGGTGCTCACGGGCGATGTAGTTGTGGTGGCAGTTCACCGCCGCGTCCTTCAGCTCGAACGGAGGCAGCTCACCGCTCACCTGCAGCGCGTCCACCGCCGCTTGCAGCATCAGCGCGCGGTTCGTCGCGGCGAAGTCCTGCGCCCAGCTCACCGCGAAGACGTAGTCCTCGAAGTGCTCCGTCCCTTCCGCCAGGTACGCCAGGTCCCCGTCCGGCAGGTTGATGAACCAGCGGCGCATGTCCTCCTTCGCCAGCTCGATGAAGTAGCTCCCGATGCGGTTCCCCACGCCGCGCGAACCGGAGTGCAACATCAGCCACACGCCATCCGACTCATCGAGGCACAGCTCGATGAAGTGGTTCCCCGTTCCCAGCGTCCCCAGGTGCGACAGCTCCGGCCCACGGCCGATGCGCGGATGCTTCCCGACGATGCGGTCGTACCCCTCCACCAACCGCGCCCACTCCTGCTGGTGCCGCGCGGGCGCCACACGCCACGCCCCCACGTCGTTGCGGCCACCGTTGTCGGAGCGGCCATGCGGCACCGCGCGCTCAATCGCCGAGCGAACTCCCCGCAGCGAGTCCGGGAGCTGGTCCGCTCGCAGCGTCGTGCGGACGGCGATCATCCCGCAGCCGATGTCCACGCCCACCGCCGCCGGAACCACCGCCCCGACCGTGGGGACCACGCTCCCCACCGTCGCGCCGTAGCCGCGGTGCACGTCCGGCATCACCGCGACCCACTGATGGATGAAGGGGAGGCCACGCAGGTTGCGGAGCTGCTTCTTCGCCTCATCCTCGAACGGAACCCCCACCGTCCACGCCTTGATGGGGCGGCCCGCCTCGTCCGACAGCACCTCGTAGTTCCCGTTGATGCGGCTCATCGTCTCCACCTTTCAGTCGTCCGCCGGGCGCTGTGTCCCGGTCACGGAGGAGGCCTAGAGCAGCCGGCGTGCCAACACCGCTTCCGAGGGGAGCCCTCCAAGCGAGCTGGCATTCCCTATCTCCACAGATAAAGTCCTATCTCCATGGCGAAAGCACGCGCACGCAAGACGGTGGTCCTGGGGATGCTCGGGACGACGCTGGACAACGGGCAGGGGCCGCAGCGCTGGACGCGGTGGCGGCCCACGGTGGCGCTGTGCCAGCAGGAGGACCTGTTGGTGCACCGGCTGGAGCTGTTGCATCCGCCAAACGCGACCTCGCTCGCGGCCACACTGGCGGGGGACATCCGCCAGGTGTCACCGGAGACGGAGGTGCGGGGCAGGCCCCTGGACATCCAGAACCCGTGGGACTTGGAGGAGACCTACGGCGCGCTGCTCGACTACGTGCGCGGCTATGCCTTCAACCCCGAGGCGGAGGACTACCTGGTCCACATCACCACGGGCACGCACATCGCGCAGATCTGCATGTTCCTGCTCGTGGAGAGCCGGCTCATCCCCGGCAAGCTGGTCCAGGTGTCCCCCGGCCCCAGGGACCGCGCGGGCGCGGGGACACACACCCTCATCGACCTGGACCTGTCCCAGTACGACACCCTGGCCGCGCGCTTCCGGCAGGAGCAGCGAGAAGGCCTGGCCTTCCTCAAGTCCGGCATCGACACCCGCAACGCGGCGTTCAACCGCCTCATCGAGCGCATCGAACAGGTGGCCGTCCAGTCCCGCGCGCCCCTGCTCATCACGGGCCCCACCGGCGCGGGCAAGTCGCAGCTCGCGCGGCGCATCTACGCGCTGAAGAAGTCGCGGCGCGGCGTGGCGGGCCCCTTCGTGGACCTCAACTGCGCCACGCTCCGGGGCGACGGCGCCATGTCCGCGCTCTTCGGGCACGTGAAGGGCGCCTTCACGGGCGCGCTGAGCGACAGGCCCGGTCTGCTGCGGCAGGCGAACGGCGGCGTGCTCTTCCTGGACGAAATCGGCGAGCTGGGCGCGGACGAGCAGGCCATGTTGCTCCGCGCGCTGGAGGACAAGCGCTTCTTGCCCGTGGGCGCGGACCGCGAGGTGGAGAGCGACTTCCAGCTCATCGCCGGCACCAACCGGGACCTCCAAGTCGAGGTCGAGCGCGGGCGCTTCCGGGAGGACCTGCTCGCGCGCATCAACCTGTGGACGTTCCGGCTGCCCGCGCTGCGCGAGCGCCCGGAGGACATCCCACCCAACCTGCTCTTCGAACTGGACCAGTCCTCCGAGGCCGTGGGCACGCGCGTCACCATGAACAAGGAGGCGCAGAAGCGCTTTCTGGACTTCGCCACGTCCACCGAGGCGAGGTGGGCAGGCAACTTCCGGGACCTCAACGCGGCGGTGCTGCGCATGGCCACGCTGGCGACGGGCGGACGGATTACTCGGGACGTGGTGGACGAGGAGCTCGAACGGCTGCGCGAGCAGTGGCGGCCCTCCGGAGCGAAGGCGGCGGTCGTCGCCGGGGACCTGGTCGCGGAGGTGCTGGGGGAGAACCTCGCCAGCGAGCTGGACCGCTTCGACCGGGTCCAGCTCGCGGACGTGCTGAGCGTCTGCCGGGCATCACGCTCGTTGTCGGACGCGGGGCGCGTGCTGTTCGCTCAGTCACGCGCCCAGAAGAAGAGCGTCAACGACGCGGACCGGCTGAAGAAGTACCTGGCCCGCTTCGGACTCACGTGGGCGGACGTCAGCGGGCGAGGCGCGTAGGCCGGGCTCAGAGCATGGGCATGCCACGCGTCGTCACGCCCTTGCCTCCCTTGGCGCCCTGACTTCGCTGCCCGCCCTGCCCATCGCGGCCCAGGAGGTAGAACGACTCCTGCCTGGACACGAAGAACTTCCAGCCCTCCTCGGTGAGGTAGGCCGGGTCCTCCTGCATCACGAAGACCTTCTGCCCGTCCCACTCCGGCACCGACGTGGCGGTGTTCAGCTCGATGGCGATGTACGAGCCCAGGCGCAACGTCTTGGCCTCCTCCTGCCGGCTGGCCGAACGGAAGTCGATGCTCGCGCCCAGCGCGTGGCCCTGGTTGCCCAGCGGGTGGCTGTACACCATGGCCTCGATGCCCTTCTCCTTCATCTCCGCCATCGTCTGCGTGTACACCTGCGCGGACGTGCGGCCCGGACGGGAGGCGCGCAGCATCAGCGCGTCCTGGAGTTCGATGGTGTTGGCCAGCGCCCGCTTGAGGCCCTCCGGCGCGTCCGTCTCCCCCTCGTTCAGCACGTAGGCCATCTTCTGCCAGTCGGAGTTCAGCCCCATGTAGGTGATGCCGAAGTCCACGTGCAGCAGGTCGCCGCGGAGGATGACGACGTCCTCCTTCGCGGGCGCCAGGAAGCCTCGCGAGCTGGCGCCATCCGCGCCCTTGCGCTGCACGCGCAGGTCCGGCTGGAACCAGGTGTCCACGCCCAGCGCCCAGAGCCTGTCATAGAGGAAGCGGCGCACGTCACCGACGGTCGTCTTCCCCGGCACCACCACCTCCGGAGAGAAGGCCTCCTTCACCACGGCCTCCGTCAGCATCACCAGCCGCTGGTAGTGCAGCCACTCCTCGGGGATGCGCGTGTCCAGGTACTCCTCGATGAGCGGCGCGGCGCTCACGAAGCGGGCCTCCGCCTCCGCGCCCAGGGCCTCCACCAGGAAGGCATAGCTGTCCTTCGTCAGGCTGCGCGTCACCCCGCGCTTGCCGCCAATGCCCAGGGCAATCGTCCGGGGCTGATAGCGCGTGTTCAGGTCCGCCAGGATCTCCTGCGGCTTGCGCCCTTCTTCGGGCAGCTCGAAGAAGCGCGCGAGCGTGGCCTCCGAGTAGCCGGAGAGCGCGACGCGCTTGAGCCCCTCGGGCCCGGCGTCGACGAACACGAAGATGTCCCGGTTGCCCGCGTAGGGCCGCGGCGGCGCGATGAACTGGGTGAGCGGGTCGTCGTGGAACTCCTCGTTCACGACCACCCACATGCCCACGCCATGGCGGCGCATCATGTCCAGCAGCATGCCGTGGCGCTTCTCCAGCCAGGCTTCGCGCTCGGCGATCTGCTCCGACCAGGACATGAGACGCGGCGGCGAGTCGTCAGCAGCGCCCTGGCGCCCCGTGGTGGCACAGGCGGCCAGCAGCAACAGCGGCAGGGCCGCCCACTTCGCGGACTTCATGTGAGGACTCCCATCGAGAAGGAGGCCGCACCGTATCGCATGAAAGCCAGGGGGCCTCCGCCTCCAGAGCCCTTGGATTCTCTGGAGACGGAGGGCCTGGGGCACGCCCCCTCCCTCACTCCCTGGAAGTCCGCACTCCAGCGCCTCTCCGGATGGACGCGTCCTCGACGCCCGCGTCATGTGGTCGTCGGCCCCCCGGTCCCGACGCGGCCACCCTTCGAGATGACGGCTGTCCCCCGACGCCGTCTGCTGGAGCGGGGCCTCATCCCCCGCACACCGAACTCAGAAGCTGGCGATCCGGAACTCGAAGTCGCTCTCGTCGAACGCCTCCCGTTCCTGTCCCCCCAGGTCCTCCGCGTCCCCCCCCGCTTTCACGACACTCCGCGCGTCCCCCGGACCACCCCGCTCCCCCCAGCTGGAGCTCCCGTCCGACCAGGCCGCCCATCCCCCGCCCATCGCCCCACGCCCCTCCTCAGGTGCCCAGAAACCGCTCGCATCCCCTTGGCCCCGCGCGTCACCACGAAACATCTCTCCCCCTCTTCTCGGGGGCTCGCGACCAACGCCCCCTCAATCTCAGATACGGACCCAGCCCTTTTTATTGTGCATTCTGTTCAAAAAAATCCGGGGCGCCCCGAGCGGAGGCGCCCCGTAAAACCTGTATCGCTGGCGCGACTCAGGACAATCCAGAAATTGTTACTTATTTACGACGTGCGTTGTCCGAGCCGTCCGGCTGAGACGCCGTATTCACGGACGGGACGACGGACATCCTCGCCGAGAACGGCGGGTGCGCCGTCAGACCCGGGGTGGGCTCCGGCGGTGGGTCATGCGGGTTGATGCTCACCACCGCCCCATCGCGCTTCGACTTCTTCGAAAGCTTCTTCACCATCGCATCCCCCTCTGCGCGGCACCGGCGGGGCCCGGCGGCATGCCATCTCCCCGCCTCCGCCTTGGTACTACGCACCGGGTCGGATTCCTTGGCCATCATTCGAAGAGGAGGATGCCGTGGACCCAGTCCGCGGAGGGGTGGTCCGCCAGCCACGTGCGCCGCGCGTCGCGGAGCGCGAGGGCCGCCGGTGCACCGCTCCGGATGCGCTCACGTACCGCTTCGAAGAAGCGCCCCGCCGAGTCGGGGATTTCCACCGTGGAGGCCAGCACCGTGGCCGCGCCTGCTTCGATGAAGGCCACCGGCAGGCTGAAGGACTCATGAAGGAAGGGCGTGGCTCGGGCCGCACTGCACGTGGCCAGAAGCACGAGCGGCGCGCGCTCCAGCTTCAGCGCGCGGACCTGGGGGGCGGACAGCGCGTATCGGCCATCGGGTTCAGGCGCCAGCACCACCAGCGAGGCGTCTGACATCTCGGGGCTGAAAGCGCCGTGCGCGTGAATTTCCACCTCACTGGCCTGCGCCATGGCGGCCAGCACCCGGGTTGGCGTGGCTTGCATGCCCGACAGCTCGATTCGCTGCGGGTCCGGCGCGTGCGGCGGCTCCAGCGGAAGCAACCGCGGGAGGCCCAGCGCCGCGGGCGCCTCCACCCCATTGACGACCAGGTGCGGCCCGCTGCCACGAGCCGGCACGGGAGACGCGCCTCCGGGCCGCCCCACGCGGTAGCTCCAGGCGAGCTCCGCGGGCAGCAGCCCCCGCAGGCCATGCACCGGCGGCAGCGCGAGCACATCCACCCGCTCGCAACCCTTCAAGGCGGCCTGGAGCGACGGCGGCACCAGCCCGGAGGCGTCCCGCCCCAGGGGCTCCGCGCGGCTGGCGTCGAAGTGCCCCTGCAGTTCACCCGTAGCGCCCCGCAGCGCGACCACCGAGCGCTCGTAGTCCACGGCGACGCCCAGCACACATCGCGCGGGGACCTCGACCTGAAGCGCGGCGCCCATGAGCGCCAGGGCCTCACCTGGGGCGTCCGTGCGGCCTGCCTCGTGCGCCAGGACGTTGTAGGCCCCCATGCGCGTCTTGCGCGCGTCCACATCGTTGGGAAGGGCCTCCGCCAGTTGGATGGCGCCGCGAAGCAGCTCCAGCCCGGTCGCGCGGTCGCGCTCCAGCACGAACTGCCCCTCGGCGAAGCGCATCTGCGCGAGCTTGCCCGGGGAGGGCTGCCCCCGGTGCAGCTCGGCCAGGGTGCGGCGCAACAGGTCCGCGTCCTGGCTGTCCGCGCCGAAGCGCGCCAGGTACGACAACAACAGCGCGCCGGGCAGCCCCAGTGGCCGGCCACACTCCTGCGCCAGCTCCAGCTCGCTCCGCGCCTCGTGCGCGTCGAACTCCAGCCACGACAGGTAGGCCAGGTTGCGGTGCACGTAGGTGCGCTGCTCGCAGGCGTCGGGCGTTCGCGCCAGGGACTCGCGCAGGTAGGCGCGCGCGCTGGTGATGTCCAACCGGTAGCGAGCGATGTGCGCCAGCTCCTGGAGGAACTGTTGCTCCAGCTCCCATTCCTCCTGCTCCCGAGACGCCAGCCAGCCACTCCACGCCTGCTCGAAAGCCTCCGCCGGGCGGTTGAGCGCGAGATAGAGGTCCGACAGCCGCTTCTTCAGCGTGGCGCAGCGGTAGGACAGCCCCTTGCCCTGACAGGCCCCCACGGCCGCGCGAAGCCGCGCCTCCGCCTTCCACCATTCGCCCGCGCGCTCCTCGGCGCCCGCCAGCTCTCGCTCGGCCAGCAGCGACAACCAGGGGTCCTCGGCCGCACGGGCCAGCCGCGTGAAATCCTCCAGGTGGCGCGCGCCTGCCTTCTGATTGATGAGCCCGCCCAGGTACAGGTCGTCCTCGCCCGAACGCCGCAGCGTCTCCAGGAAGCGCGCTGGCGAGGACAGCTCGCCCCGGACGAGCTTCGCGTAGTCCGCCGCCAGAGGTGCACGGCGGCTGAAGTCCCGCTCCGCCACACGCTGCACGTAGCCGCGAAGCACCTCGCCGCCCTGGACGCCGTCCAACACGTCCGCCAGCGGAAGCAGGCGCAGGGTCCCCTCCCGCGACGGCGCGGCCCTCACCGCGTCGTAGAACGCCAGCCGGACGATGCCAGGAAAGCGCTTCGCTTCCTCCAGCGGGAGCCGCGCCTGCGCGTCCACCATCAGGTCCCGCACCGCCGCGCGAGCCCCCTTCCAGGCCCGCCCACGCGCCTGCGTCTGCTGCCGGAGCGCTCGCGCGCGAATCCGCGCCTCCTCGCTCCATCCCGGCTCCCCGCGCTTCACCACCGCGTCGAACGCCTCCGCGGCCAGCAGCGTCAGCCCCATCTCCCGCAGCACCAGCGCCCGGTTCCACTGCGCCTGGGCGTGCTCGGGCGCTTGTCGTAACACGCCGTCCAGCAGCGCCAGCGCCTGCTCCGGGTGCCCCTGCTCCAACGCGATGATGGCCAGGTCGCTGTCCCGGTCCGGTGACGGCGACATCCG
Source organism: Myxococcus virescens (assembly GCF_900101905.1). Classification (NCBI taxonomy): domain Bacteria; kingdom Pseudomonadati; phylum Myxococcota; class Myxococcia; order Myxococcales; family Myxococcaceae; genus Myxococcus; species Myxococcus virescens. The sequence continues at coordinate 225,600 of NZ_FNAJ01000013.1, forward strand.
GTGGAGGAAGTCGAAGGCTTGCCGCAGGTCCCTGCGGACCAGGTACGCGGCGGCAATGCCATGCAGGTCCCCCTGGTCCTCCAGATCCGCCAGCGCCCGGAGCGGCAATGCCGAGCCAGCCCCGCCCGGAGGCCCTCTGACACCCGCGCGCAAGGGCACATAGGGCCGGTGTCCGTCCGCGCGTGCATAGGCGACCCTCGCCTCGATGAGGCGCGACGACGTCTGCGCGAGCCAGACCTCCTGCTGGGAACCCCGCATATCGGCGCTCTTGACGACGAGCACCAGGACGATGGCCGCCGCCACGGCGCCCACCGCGAACGGGGCCCAGCGCCAGTGCGGGCGACCCGGCACTTCGGCCGCGTCACGTGTCCTGGGCGCATCGGGCGCCGTCCAGGTTTCGGGCGCGTCCTCCTGCTCGTGCGCCAACACGCGCGGGTCCCCCATCACATGGAAGCCCAGCAGCTCCAGTTGCATGGCTTCGTGCAGGCCGGACGCGCAGGGGTCACAGCGAGCGAGGTGATGCCGGAAGTTCTCCTCGTCCACGGGCGGCAGCTCGCCGTCCAGGAAGAGGGACAGCCTGTTACAGAGCGTCCCCATCACGCGCTGCCTCCTCCGTCGCTCCCGGTGAGCGGCAGCAGAAGCGCCTTCAACTCCTTGCGGGCCTGATAGAGCCAGCTCCCCACGGTGCCTTCGGGGACGCCCATGCGCAGGGCGATGGCGCGGTAGCGCAGCCCCGAGGCATGCAGCGAATACGCCTCACGCACCCTGGGATTCGACAACTGGGCAATGGCCGACTGGAAGTCCTTCTCCGAGATGTGCTCCCAGACCTCCATGGCCTCCGGCTCAGGGGCCGCGACTCCCTCGCGCACCAGCCGCAGCTCCGGACGGTCCTGCTCCAGCAATTCCGAGCGCCGCTTGCGGCACTGGTCGAGGAAATGATTGGTCATCGCCCGACACAGCCACGCCCTGTAGACGGGCTCCGGCTGCGCGGCGAGTGCCCCGTGATGCAGCAGTCCGCGCGTGAGCGCCTCCTGCACCAGGTCTTCCGGATCGATGCCTCCCTGACCGCACAACCGTCTCGCCAGGGCCAACAGCATGGGCCTGACACGATGCGCGAACTCCTCGAACCCGTCGGGATGCACATCCGTACTGTAGGCCACAGGAATGCGAATGACTGTGGCAATGCGTTGGCCGCTCATCGACCCGGACTCCTTCCACGCCTCTCCAAACGAAGTCCGGGGCAATCCTTGGAAGGCCGTCGTGAAACAGACTCAATCGCGTCGAGTTGCGCTCGCTCACCGACATCCCTGCCGTCCTGCGGGCCAGGGACAGGCCGGCGTCAGGCCAGCGCGGCGGAAATCGAGACAGGCTGCGCCACGGGTAGTTCCAACGTCAACGCCGCGCCCCCCAGGGCTTCCGAGCGTCCCGCACTCAAACGTCCGCCATGCCGTTCGGCGATGCCTCGCGCGATGGCCAGCCCCAAGCCTGTCCCCGGCCGAGGTCCCTCACGCTTGCGACCCGTCACGAAGGGCTGGAAGAGCCGGGGCAGCAACTCCGGTGGAATGCCAGGCCCGCTGTCCTCCACCCGGACGAACAACCGGCCATTCGCCTGCTCAAGGGATGTCCTCAACCGCGGTGCGGGCACGTCTCTCAGGGCGAGCAGGGCGTTCTCCAACAGGATGACCATCACCTGTGAGAGCTGGGACTGGTCGGCCTCCACCGTGAGCGACGCGACCTCCTCGGACTCGAAGGCGACGTCAGGCGCGAGCGAGCCCAGTCCCTGCCGCGCGGTGGAGTACGCCAGCGCGACGGTGGCTGAGACATCCACGCGGCGCAGGTCCAGCGGGCGCGGGCGGCCATAGCGCAGCAGCTCGTCCACGAAGTGACTGGCGCGGTCGATCTGCTCCCGCATGGCCGCCACCGTGTCCGGGTCCCCGCCCCTTCGCTCCAGCAGCTTGAGGTGCGCGGCGAGCACGCCCAACGGATTGCGGACCTCGTGGGCCACCGCGGACGTGAATTGTCCCAGCTCCGCCAGCCGCGCTGATTGGTCCGCGCGCGCCTCCTCGCGAGCGAGCGCCACGGCCAGCTCGTCACTGGTGGCCCGGCCCTTGAGGAGCTGGCGCCCCAGCCAGGCCTGAAGCGCCTGACGCACGGGCTCGAACGCGAGCGCGGCCAGGGCCAGGAGGAAGAAGGCACCTACGCGGTACTCGGTGAGGAACGGCTGGCCGCTGCCCGACAGCAGCGTCAAGACGCCAAAGAGGAAGCCCGCGGACAACACCGCCGCCACCGCGGAATAGACGAGGCTGCGTTCGAGCAGCCGTCGGTCCGCGGCTGGCTGATGGGCATTGATGACGTGCACCAGCACCAGCAGCGCCGCCAGCACCAGGTACATCCCGAACGGCAACGCGTACCCGCCCGACAGCAACAGGGCGTTGCCGATACTGCCCAGGTACGCGAGCAGCCCGGCGATGCCCAGGCTGAGGAGGATGGGCCGTCGCTCGGGAGCTTCGCCGCGGTACGCGCGCGACAGGTGCACCAGCGGCACGCTCGCCGCCACCACGGCGAGCACCATGGTGGGCCAGAACAGGGGGCCTCGCCCCATCGCCAGCGGCCCGTGCAGGACGTTGGGGAGGAACGCGCCAATGCCCGTCACCACCACCGCCACGCAGTACGCGAGCACCACCAGCCGATAGGAGCGCTGCCGGGTCACGTCATAGGCGGAGTGCAGGTACGCCGCCGCGACGAAGGCCCCACCCGCGACGAAGCGCTCCCCCACCCACGCCATGGACGGGATGCAGAGGAGCAGCAGCGCGCCCGTCCACCCCGCGGTCGCCAGACAGTAGAGCGCCAGGCCTCGCGCGTTGTGCCCCCGGAGCGCGGCCGTGAAGAACAGCAGCAGCGACACGGAGAGGACAGGCACGAGGCTGTAGGCGAACAAGGGCCCCATGCCGGTACTGTGACAGATCAGCGAGCGCCGTGAGGCGGACTCGCCGCCGAGGTATGGGCGGTGATGGCCCGGGTCATCGTCTCCCAGTCATCCGGGTGCAGGTCATGCCCCGCGTCCTGCAGTGTCACCAGGCGCGCGCCCTTCACGGCACGGCTCAAGGCCACGCCATGCGCATGGTCGATGACCGGGTCCACCGAGCCGTGGATGACCAGCAGCGGCGCTTCAATCTCACGAGTCCGGCCGTACCACTCCAGGCCACCGGACAGCCCCGCGTGGTTCAATGCACATTGAGGCGCGAGCGCGCGCCGGTAGTCCTGTACTGCTCGCGCCCGCACCCGGGCCTCGTCGAACGACCTCCGCGCACGGCCCACGCACAACCGTGAGAGTTCGACCTGGAAGCCGACGGCCTCCGCCTCGTCGGGCCAGTTCAGCGTGGCGGCCCGCTGGAAGTGCGCGAGCACCGCCGGGTCCATACCCGGGTCCTCGAAGTCCGGCTCCGAGAAAATCTGGGCGCTGATGAGCGTCAGCGAGCGGACTCGCGCCGGGTACTTCAACGCCGCCATCTGACAGAGCAGGCCCCCCAATGACATTCCCACGAGGTGGGCGCGCTCGATGCCATATCCATCCAGCACGGAGATGGCATCGGAGGCGAGGTCGTCCAGCGTGTAGGGCGTGGCGCCTGGCACACCGTGCGAGGAGCGCCCCGTATCGCGGTGGTCGTAGCGGATGACGAAGTGCCCCGTCCGCGCGAGCTGCTCCATGAGCCCGTCGGGCCACCCCAGCATCGAGCTGGCCGCCCCCATCAACATCAGCACGGGGGCGTCGCCCTCGCGCCCGAAGTGCTCGGTGCAGAGCCGAATGTCGCCCGATTCGATGGCGGTTTCAGCCGGTCATCGCAACACTTTGAGCGAATACCTCTGCGGGGGTACGCCAGTCGAGTGTCTGGCGGGGGCGGGTGTTGAGTTGATGGGCGACGGCGTCGAGTTGGGCGCGCGACAGGCCGCTCAAGTCCAGGCCCTTGGGGAAGTACTGGCGCAGTAGTCCGTTGGTGTTCTCGTTGCTGCCGCGTTGCCACGGGCTGTGGGGGTCGCAGAAATAGACTTGGACGTCGGTGTCGATGGTGAAGCGCGCGTGCTCGGCCATCTCCTTGCCCTGGTCCCAGGTGAGGCTGCGGCGCAGGGCCTGCGGCAGCTGG